>CAZDFL010000011.1:0-21723 GCA_964504835.1 uncultured Zetaproteobacteria bacterium | reverse complement strand
GGGCGATGCAGGGTTCGAACCTGCGACCCCTGCCGTGTGAAGGCAGTGCTCTCCCACTGAGCTAATCGCCCAAAATCTTAAAAAACACTTTGTTTATCACATAGTTAAATCTTTCAGGGCTTCATGATATATGCTACAGAATGCCGAATTCACCCCAATGGTGGCAAATTTGGTGGCAGTTCGACGCGCAGTGTATAAAGGAGGTCTGGAATGGCAAGTATTTCATATTGAAAATACTTCAGACCTCCACACCACCCGATAAGCATGCTTGGTTATCAGCTGGCCATGATGCAGGGTTAAGTACCGTATGAAAGCGTTGAAGAGCCTGGGAGGGCCGTTGCCGGTGATGCTGTGTCCATTGCCCTCGGTTGTTCTACAACCTGCCCGTCCCGATAATAGAGAGCTCACAATATGGAATTTTGTCGAGGCACCGCTGAAGGAGAGCTTATGCAGCATCAATCATTGACTGGAACGGATGCGGTTGTCTCGATAGCGCAAGGCTGGTTGGTTCGTTTGACGGGTTGGGAAGGTAAATTGAAGGGTGAGGCAATACCGCATAAATTTCTTTTGCCAAGGTTGAGCGAAGCCTGCCATATTTCCCGATTGGAAACGACTGATTCGATTCATATCTTGCACATTCGTTTCTTCCAGCAACCGCAGACTGTTGATTTTGTACTTGTGTGGGGAGATACGAGCTGGGAGAATGCCCGAAAATACCTGTTCAGACGTTACAAACTCAAGGCTGGTTTGAACGTTTTGCCATGCTGTTTGCGCTGGGGCTGGCATATCGCAAGATATTCCTGTCTATCATTGAGCGGATGGGTTCACGCTTGAATAAGCTGGAAACACAGGATGGCGATGCTACGCAGATGTATGCCGGGCTGGCGACATTGCGCAAATCGATTGTCATGTTTGATGCGCGCCATTATTTTCAGACACCGGTTTGCCCTGCGGCGCAGGAACTGTTCGTTGTTGTGCAGCAATTTATGCATGCATTGCATGTGCACCCATTGCATGAAGAAATGGCGCACCAGCTCGGCGAGGTAAGTCGCCTGGCAGATCACAATCTGGAAACCATTCAGCAACTGCATCGTGAAGCCTTGCTAAAACATCAGCAACAAGCGGCTGCCCGGCACGAACATAAAATGGGGCGGCTGAATATCATGCTTGCCGTGATTGCTCTGCTGTTGACTACTGTGGATCTGCTGAGCCATCCGCCATCAGAATGGATGGCTGCGATGACGGGGTGGGCTAATTTGTTGTAGCTGCCAGCGATTGTCAGCGAATCAGTAACCGGATAATTTACAAGGAGAGGAGATGTCTTTGTGTGATTCAGATATACACAATGTTAAAACCGCACAACAAGCAACATTTAAAGAAAAAATGAAGAAGTGGTTTCACCATGGGCTTCCCCATACACTTCATCATGCGCTTCACCATGCCCTGGTTGCAGCGGTGATTGCATCGTGTCTGTTGGCATTGGAGAACTATCACCTGCTTGGTTGGCTGGATGCTCTTTCTATCAGGATATCTCAAGCGGTAGTGCATGATAATATCTTCAGCCCATCAGACACTGATTCTCCGCCAGAGAAAGCACCCGTTGTTCTCCATATAGGGGACCGGATGTATGAACAGTTCTTTTTACAAAAGTCCCCTCTGGATCGGGGAAAATTGGCACAAATAATAGATACCGTTGTTGAAAAAGAGCCAGCGATAATCGTGGTTGACCTTGACCTGTCGCCGGGAGCAGATGAGTTGGCTTTGTCGTCAAGACAGCAAACACTGCTGGATGCCAAGATTGATCATTTATCACATTTTTGCCAAAAGGATCATTCACGGGCTTGTTTGATATTGGCATTACCTATACCGACAAAATGGGGAATTCTGCAAGATAAACAGTACGAATGGATGAAAGACCGTTGTAAGGCAGGCGTTGAATTTGCCATGCCTACACTGTTCACGCACCAGGCTATTTCGATTTCATACCCGGAAGCGTTACCGAACCTGTCAAATGTGGCGCATGAGGAGTTACAAACTTCTGGTCATAAAAAAGAACGGCAACACGGACATTCAGAATCAACATTCGAGCCTGCCGGATTGTGCGGGACTTTAAATGAATATGACTCGTATATTGAATTCTACGGTCACCTTAATCGCCTGCAGGAAATCAGTGAAGACGCTACACAGTTTAACGCTCATTACCTGCATTGGGTCAACCGCACACACTCACCCGTTAACTTCGAAATTGAGGAGCTTAAGGTTCCTGCCAAAGCAGACATTACCGGTAGAGCCGTATTTTTGGGGGGCTCCTATGGGAAGGATGACAAGTTTTTGACAACGGCAGGTGAAATGAGTGGCGTTTTCCTGCATGCTGCAGGCTTGTATTCCCTTCAGAATCCTGTTGAGGATACCGGGCACGGCTTAGCCTTTATACTGGATATAGTGGTGGGCGTGATGCTCGGTTTCCTGTTTGTCAGCCTATGGTGTCAATATGGCCTCAGTAAAAACAAATTCAGAAGTACACCCCCATCCGAAGACAAGTCTGCTATACGTCTATTATACCAATATCTGGCCATGCGAGTCTGGTTGTTGATCAATTTAGTGGTCGTTTTTCTACTTGTGGGAGTGGCATATGCGTTAGCAGGCTATGCACTTGAACACAGTATCTGGTTAAATCCCGGCCCTTTGATCATAGGTATGTTTCTGCATGGGTTGCTGTGCAGCAGAGAGGAAGATGAAAAAGAGATGGGAGATCATGCCTATGAGGGATCAGGCGGCTTCGCCTGCACATTAAGAACGTTAAAGAAATATCCTGATCTGATTTGGCAATTGCCGCTGATTTTTATCACTGTATATTCAATAGTGCATCATTAACAAGGGGAGTTCACGATGAAAAGAATTTATATATTGTCTGTATTGCTGCTGCTGCCAGTTCAGCTACAAGCATTTGAATGTATCGTAAAATTGAACGCCAGTTCTGCGCTTGTGCAGAGTGGAGATGGTTCTACGCATCATTTAAACCATGAAAACAGCAGAATAACATTGGATGATTGTGATGGTTTGCAGCTCAAAAGCGGGCAGGCAAGAATCTATTTTGCCAATGAGGAAGGTTACCCTGATGAGCGTAACCTGTTGATCAATGAGAAAGTGAGCAGTGAAAATACTCTGAATGGTGGTGAGGGCGCACCCCCGTTTGTGTTCCTGTTTAGTCAACTCAAGAAAATGATATCCGGCGACAGGCGTACCGCAATAGGAGCAAAACGGGCCTTTTCCAGTGCCGGTGTGGAAGGCATGCCAAGCGGAGAAGTGTTGCCACCTTCATCGCGCTGGCGCTTCGCACCTGTGGCTAAAAATAGCAAACTCAAATCCATGACCATCAAGGATGCTGAGACTGGATCAACCGTAGTTACGGCGATGGCTGATCAGCATGGTGTGTTTGTAGTGAACGGAGCACTGATTCGTGCAGGACATACTTATCAATGGGTATCGGGTAATAAACATGACGAATTTAATGTGTTGGATAAGTCTGCGGCTCAGGCAATTAGAAATGAGATCTCATCTATGATAAACAAGAGCAGTTCAAAAGAGCTGATGAATTTTATGACTGCTTCCGTGTATAGTGACCATGACCTGTTTTTTGATGCCCGCAAGGTTCTGAATAATGAATAACGGTAAATATTTATGGCTATTTTTTTGCATGATATCGATATCGATGATATCCCCATCTGTTGCGACTGCCCTGGATTTCTGGAACCAGCTGACGAAAGAGGAGCATGTAACCATTTCCCCTTTTGCTTCTTTGGTGACAGATCCTGAGTGCAAACATCCGATAGATGACTTCGATATAGCAAGTCATGCCCTGACCATCGGCAAAATAAGTGTCTCCATAGCATTGGGTGGGGGTGACTTTAGAACGGCATTACAAGGGGCTAAAACGATGAACTGGTTACCGGCAAGCGCCGAGGTGATGCTGGGTGACAAGTTGCATGAGCTTCGAAGCGCGCATCATGGTTTGATAAACCCCCATACTAAAAACAGGCGGTATAGAAAACTATATGCCAAGGTAAACAATGTATTGAACGATGTTTTGGCAGAACTGCCAGGCACCCTGCCTTTCGATCTCAAGCTGTTTATTACGACCGCTCATGGTATAAACGCCAGTGCCCAACCGGGGGGATATTTATACATCACGAAACAAGCTGCAGAAAAAGACAAGTCATTTCTGGCTGTTATGCTTGCACATGAAGTTTTTCATATAGCTCAACGACATACGACATTGCAGTACCAATCCGCCATCATTGATACCATCGATAGTTTTAAACAATTCAAGTCATTTTTCTCTGGCTCTGCAAATGTTCAGCAAGTTGCAGGCCTGGCCATGCTCACTTCCAGTGTAGTCATGTCATTCAATACCAAGCAGGAAGCTCAGGCGGATACTTGTGCTGGCCGTTTAATAACCGGGTTAAAAGGTTATCACATGAATCGTGGTGTGAAAGCCTTTCTGAGAGAATCAGCCAAGGGCGGTGATTCCTCTAACCCTATATTTTCTAACCATCCATCTTATGATCAGCGGGCTCAACTGTTTCAAGTGGCCATGAGCCATAAAAACACTTCCCCCTATTGGGATAAAACGGCGCAACACAGCGAAAAGCGACGCAGTCACAGCAAGGAACGTCAATCAACGGCGCATGTGCAAAAGAAGCATATAGATGCAAGCGCAAGCGCAAAAACTTTTGATACATCGACATCAAAGACTTTAAATACATTGGATGAGGCTCGCCTTGCTCTGCAAGCAGCACTCGACAAAACCCACTAGGATTAAATATGAAATTTATTGTTTGTCTACTGTTCGTTCTTTGGTCTGTTCCTGCCTATGCTGGTCTATTACATGAAAGGGTTGAGTATAATATTAAAGTGCTATCCAGGGCTGTACAGCGTGATGATCCGAAATTATTGGAAGTCGAGGGGCTGGCAGCCCGGCTAGCTGTGAAAAAGGGATGGAATATTCACATCCAGTGTATCAAAAGGTCATATTGCAAAAAAATTTCCAGCAACATTATCGGGGAAACCAAAAAAACTGTAGCAAAAAAGCATACAGGTCTTTCTTTTTTGGATAATGTGCTGGATGGGGCAAACCTTCCGAAAGTGACCTTCGAGAGTAATGCGAAATCGAATGCGATCAAGTTGATAGGTAAAACATTATAACAGGAGTAATAAAGTGAATAAAGTAGTGTATGTGTCTTCATATTTTAAGCGTATTGGAAAAAATGTAACCAAGAAAGTTGCCACAGGCGAAAAGAAAAAAGGGATTTTAGGCGGAGAAAAGGATGTAACAAAAAAGGTTACAGAATGGGTGGAGACGGGATGTTCTGATTGTGAAATTGACGGTGACCGACTAGCGCAGGATATAGGAAAGGCTGTCCAGCAATTAAACTCGGAAGGTTACGAAGTAGTGAGCGTAACAGAGGTAACTTCAGGTCGCTATAGCTGGGCTACCACCGGGGGAAATAATAATGCTGGTTATGGCTATGGGTACTCTATTACAGAAGGTGTAACCATCGTTGCACGAAAAGTATCCTGATATTGACTGGCGATCATCCACTCGGACTTCAGTAAGAAGCTCTATGACGGTTTGGAGATATTAAAATGAAAGCGCTGATTCTCTCTGACCTGCATATTGCCTTTGGTAACTACAAGGTTCGCGAGGTTGATGCAGATGTCATCCTGATAGCCGGTGATTCCTGTGAGGGTTGGGCTGCAGCGAATATGTATGAACATATGTGTCGTGAAGGATATAAGGTCATCTTTGTTGCCGGGAATCATGAATATTATGGCAAGAAGTTTTCAGATGTGAATGATTACTGGAAACGCATGCAGGATCGCTGCAACGGTAATTTTTATTTTCTGGATAATGAGGTGCTGGAACTGGATGGCATTCGTTTTGTGGGAACCACATTATGGAGTGAGATTACGCCGCAGCATGAATTGGCTGTGCTGCAAAGCATGAGCGACTATCGATGGATTTACTTCAAAAACAAAAAGGCGCCTGTATTGCCAGAGCAGATCAATGCGCTACATATGCAAGCCAAAGCGTTTCTGAATGACCAGCTACAACAGGGAGATATTCTGATGCTGCATCATGCACCAAGCTGGGCAAGTGTTCCTGAGCAATATATCGGGGACCCCCTTAACGACGCTTACGTGGGTAATATCGAAACCATTATTTTGCACAAGAAGCCGAAGCTTGTGCTGCATGGACATATTCATACCAGCGTGGATTACATGATCGGCGACAATACTCGCGTTATTTCAAATCCTCGCGGCTATGTGGGGCATGCGGAATACAATAAAAACTTTGATCCAAAATTCGTCATCAAATTATAAATGCTATTGGTCTTCGGCATGGCCTATCATTCACACATGGAAAATGAGCCCAATCATGGTTTGTTTGCTCTCTCAGTGATTCAACTCAGCGGTGCAAACAGAGTATTGAGCTCTTCTTTCGACCACAATGGTTTTTTACCAGCATCGGTCTGATGAATCGCCTGTGCCAGAGCGCGTTTGCGTTCTTGCAGTTCCAGAATTTTCTCTTCGACCGTGCCTTCG
Organism: uncultured Zetaproteobacteria bacterium; assembly: GCA_964504835.1. GTDB lineage: Bacteria > Pseudomonadota > Zetaproteobacteria > Mariprofundales > Mariprofundaceae > Mariprofundus. Next base: position 15,117 of record CAZDFL010000011.1, on the reverse strand, counting down.
GTAATCAGTTTATACACGAATACCGCCTTGTCCTGGCCAATGCGATGGGCGCGATCCGTAGCCTGTGTTTCGGCGGCCGGATTCCACCACGGGTCGTAGTGAATCACTGTATCGGCAGCAGTCAGATTCAGACCGACTCCGCCAGCTTTGAGGCTGATCAGAAATAACGGTACCTCCTCATTCTGGAAGGATTCAATCGGCGTTTGCCGATCCTTGGTCTGCCCGGTCAGTTTAACATAGGAAATATTGTGTCGACTGACCGCCTCTTCAATCAGCCGCAGCATGGAAGTAAACTGGGAAAACAGCAGCACCCTGCGCCCTTCATCAATCATCTCGGGTAACATTTCCATCAGCATATCCAGCTTGGCCGATGCTGGCGGCTCGCCCTGCAAGCCATTCACCAGACGCGGATCACAGCATACCTGACGCATTTTCAACAACGCATCAAGCACCACAATCTGGCTCTGGCCGGAACCCATCGTCGCCACAGCATCACGCACCCGTTTCTGCATGGCCAGCCGCACGCTTTCATACAATTCCCGCTGCGCCCCTTCGATTTCAACACTGCGGATAATTTCTGTCTTGGGCGGCAGTTCCAGTGCCACTTCATCCTTGCCACGCCTGAGCATGAACGGGCGCAGCCGCACATTCAACGCATCCTGACGCGCGGCATCGCCCTGTATTTCAATCGGCTTGCGAAATAAGCGGGTAAAGCCGCGCATATCATGCAAATAACCGGGCATCAGAAAATCGAACTGAGCCCATAACTCGCCCAAATGATTTTCCATCGGCGTGCCGGTCATACACAGTTTGTGCGATGCGTTCAGTCGGCGCACCAGTTGTGAAACCTTGGCGCGCGGATTCTTGATATATTGCGCTTCATCGAGAATCAGCATATGCCAGTTCTGCGCTTCGAGCGTTTTAAAATCGCGCGCCAGTAACGGGTAGGTCGTCAGCACCAGATCAAAACAGGCTAACTTGTCAAAATTCAGGGCGCGCTCCGGCCCGTGCAACACCAGCACGCTCAGTCCCGGTGTGAATTTCTCCGCCTCGCGTCGCCAGTTATGCATCAGACTGGTGGGTGCCAGCACCAGGGCCGGATGCTGCAATCGCCCTTGCTCTTTCTCGATCAGAATATGCGCCAGCGCCTGCACAGTTTTACCTAAACCCATATCATCGGCCAGAATCCCGGCCAGATTCATCTGGCGCAGAAACTGCATCCAGCTTAAGCCCTCACGCTGATAATCGCGCAGTTCCGCCTTTAAACCTTCCGGCACCTCGCAGACCGGCACATTGCCAATATCCACCAGTTGCTTCATCTGTTTGAGCCAGACGCTGCTTTGGATGCGTACCGGTGCCGCCGATTCACTGATACTCTCTTCCAGCGCCAGCATCTGCGGCGCAGATAATTGCATGCTTTCAGTTTTTCCGCTGGCGAAAACATCCATCATGAAATGCAGGATATTGGCCACCATTTCGCCCGGAACCGGCAACAAATGGCCGTTTGCCAACGGTAACGGGATGTGCGCCTTCTCTTTGAGCAGCGCCAGTGATTCCGCTTTTAACAAGCTCGGCTTACTGGCCACCCAGCGCGCCAGCGCATCAATAAGATCAATCTCCTCACCACCTGCCAACGTCACCATAAAGCTGGCCTGTCCCATCAAACTACTATCGGCAACCGCTCCACCCTGAGCCAGATTCAGATCCCATGATTCGGCCTGCTCCAGCCGGAACCCGAAATCATCGGCAACATCCACACAAAAGCCCTGCGCCTCCAGTTCGGGGATTTCATACAGCATCCATTCCGGCCAGCTATCGTCATCGGCCAAGCCAAAGATATGTTCCCGAAAATCGGTTGTGAGCGCCAGCTCATCGTCCTGCATCGGATACAGACCGGCAGCTTCAAGCGCCTTAACCGCATTTTTCTCACAGGCCGTATCACGCGCATAATCAATCACCTTATCGCCCCGGATGGTGCGCACATGCTCAGGCTGGCTGGAAAACCGGGTCGGCCTGCCATCGTAGTCAAACATCAGCTCGACAACATGGCAATTTTCTACCCTGCGATAACCCCCACGCGGCGTGACGGGCATCGATTTCAGGCGAATCAGCGCAACCGGTTGCACCTGTCGATGCACATGCTGCAAATGAACCGGAGCGGGTACATCATCGGGCAATTGTCGGCTTACAGCGCCAATCGCCACATCGGAGCAATCGAGTTCAACGGGTGCTATATTGAGCAGAATCTCGGCCACATCGGCGGGCTGACCACTATCGACAGGCCCGCATACCCCCTGTTCCGTATCAATATACCAGGGTGGCAAGGTTGGCACGATGATTTCGTCATCGGCCATCTGCAAGGTCAAATGCTGATCGCCCAGGCTATTGAGTTGCCAGCCCCACTCCCCCTTGCGCCGGTCTGCCCGCTTCAATGCTTTATTATCCTTGCCCTGCCAATGGCAGCGCCCGGTATTTAAAACCCGTTTGAGAATACTCAAGCCCTCAGACCCTTTCATGCGATAGCCATGCATGGATGACAGGGAACGATCCGTAGCCACTTCCCTGAGTATCTTTTCATCACCGGCCAGCACATATTTGGGCACCGGATAGGTGAGAATATTGGCCGCATCATACGATTGAGATATGCCATAACCGCCGGATTTAAGAATGCGGGCAGAGATAAAATTCAGCCGGACATTTTTGTCGCCATCGGCCTCCAGAATATAAAGCAGACGTTGCTTGATGTTTTCCGGGTATTCGTGATGCACCACTGTACCATCGTTGACCTGTTCCAGCGCACCCAGCCACTGGCCGAAAGCAAACGGAGGGGGTGTAATCGTTGCGCTTTGCTCCGAATCATCTTCAACAGCATCCGACTCTATCAACGCTACCTCCATCTGTTCATACAACACAGCCGCAACATGCTTGCAATTGACCGCCACCGGACAAGTACAAGTTCCGTCCATGCCCGCACCCGTCACAAAACGAATGTGTACGCGATAAGGTGCTGCCACGCGCCCCTGCACCTCGCCCTTCAGAATCGCTCCGGATTTGGACAGCGCGATATCAATCACCCGCCCCCGGTCAAAATAACGTTCGCCTCTGGCAGCAAAGGTATGACCGACCCATTGCCGGATCAGGTCTTCAGTAATTTCCGGTTTCTCACGCATGTGTATAGTTCTCTTGTTGTAGGGTTAGTATTTCATCGCGGTGGCTGGCCGCATCCTCAAAACGCAAGTCGGCAGCCGCTTCAGTCATCAGCCGTTCCAGTTCATGGATGCGCGTCTGTCGCTGTTCCAAACTGAGTGGCTCAGGTTCAGCCACTTCAGGAATATGGCCATAATCCATCTCATAGACGGAGCCCAGAATATCCTTGATTTCCGAGCGTACCGTCGTCGGCGTAATATCGTGCTGCACATTATACGCTATCTGTTTTTCACGACGGCGCTCTGTCTCATCTATGGCGCGCCGCATCGAGTTGGTTATCTTGTCGGCATAGAGAATCACATAGCCTTCCACGTTGCGTGCCGCCCGGCCAATGGTCTGGGTTAACGAACGTTCGGAGCGCAAAAAGCCTTCTTTATCCGCATCAAAAATCGCCACCAAGGCTACTTCCGGCAGATCTAGCCCTTCGCGCAACAGATTGATACCAATCAGCACATCGAACACACCGAGGCGCAAATCACGCAGGATTTCCATGCGCTCCACCGTATTGATATCGGAATGCAGATAACGCACGTTCAAGCCGAGATTATTCAGATATTCGGATAAATCCTCGGCCATGCGCTTGGTTAAGCAGGTTGCCAGCACCCGAAAGCCGCGTTTAATCACCGAATTGGCCTCAGAAACAAAATCATCGACCTGCGTGCTGGCCGGACGAATTTGCACAGCCGGGTCAATCAGCCCGGTCGGACGGATAATCTGCTCCACCACCACGCCGCCACAATGTTCCAGCTCATACGGGCCGGGCGTAGCCGACACATACACGGCCTGCGGCACCACTGCCTCGAACTCATGGAACTGCAACGGCCTGTTATCCAGCGCCGAAGGCAGCCGGAAGCCGAAATCCACCAGCGTCTGTTTGCGTGAACGATCGCCTTTGAACATGCCGCCAATCTGCGGTACGGTGACATGCGATTCATCCAGCATCACCAGCGCATTATTAGGCAAATAATCCAGCAGTGTCGGCGGAGCCAAACCGGGATCGCGACCGGTCAGGTGTCGGGAGTAATTTTCCACCCCGGTGCAATAACCGACTTCCTGAATCATTTCCAGATCGAAGATGGTGCGCTGCTCCAGCCGCTGCGCTTCCACCAGCCGATTTTGATCATGCAAATCAGCCAGCCGCTCAGCCAGCTCATCGCGAATAGCATCCATAGCCTTGAGCAACTGATCACGCGGCGTGACAAAGTGGCTTTTGGGAAACACGGTGTATTTATGCAGCACTTCCAGGCGCGAACCGGTCAAGGGATCAAAGCGCGAAATCGCATCCACATCATCACCGAAAAATTCCACCCGAACGGCAAAATCCTCGGCATGGGCAGGAAAGATTTCCAACACATCGCCGCGCAAGCGGAATGTACCGCGATGAAAGTCCATATCGTTACGCTGATACTGCAACTCGACCAGTTTATTAACGGCAGCGCGCTGATCAATCTCGCGCCCCACCTCGAAATACAGCAGCATATCGGCATAGGCTTCCGGGCTACCGAGTCCATAAATACACGATACCGAAGCCACGATAATCACATCCTCGCGCTCCAGCAAAGCGCGGGTGGCGGCGTGGCGCATGCGGTCGATCTGCTCATTGATTGATGAATCTTTCTCAATATAGGTGTCGCTGGACGGCACATAGGCCTCGGGCTGATAATAATCGTAATAGGAGACAAAGTATTCGACAGCGTTATGGGGAAAGAATTGTTTGAATTCGCCGTAGAGTTGCGCTGCCAGCGTCTTGTTCGGCGCCATAATCAGGGTCGGCTTCTGGGTACGCTCAATCACGCAGGCCATGGTATAAGTTTTGCCGGAACCGGTGACACCAAGCAACGTCTGATGCTGTTGACCCTCGGCCACACCATTAACCAGTTCAGCAATCGCCTGCGGCTGGTCGCCACGAGGCTCAAAATTTCCGGCAAGTTCAAAGCGCATCGCGCGATGCTAACCCCGAGCAAGCACGAATCCAGCATCATGTTTACAGAACAAAAAAAACGGAGGCTTCCGCCCCCGTTTTTTTTGCTGCTATTATTCGTTTAGAATGGCCACCAATCCGGCAAAAAACTATCATTCGCCAGCGGGTGGGTTGAGGAACCTGTCCGCCCGGCATCACGATGACTATCGCCGTGTTCACTGCGATCCCTGTCTTTTGCGCCATCATGATCGTGATGGTCTTTGTCTGTGCTGTAGGCATGCTCATGGCTGTCCTTATCTTCATCCGAGTGCGCAAACACAGGCGTCACCTGTAACGAAAGCGCCAGCAGCATTGCCGCCAATATTGCAGAAATTTTCATGATTTTCCCCTTTAGTTTCCTATCCCCGCCATGCTTACGAGAGCAACGCTTGCGGTAAACCCCCGATTCTACGCCTCCGGCGTAAAACCTCCGCCCCCCGATTTCCCAAACTTTGCTCATGCTGCATGTCTTCGCTTCGTAAATAATGGCAATCAAGGAAAAGAGCCGAAGCAATCACCAGACTATCCCACCATGATACAATTGTCCTGCGAGCATCAGACTCATAGAGTCGCCGAAATGAATGTATCCCCTTTAATAGACATGGCACTGGCCGAAGATTGCGTGTGTAACGATCTGACCGCCAATGCAACCATTGCAGCCGAAATGCAGGGCTCGGCATGTATATCAGCCAAAGCTACCGGTGTCTTGTCCGGCACATCGGTGGCCGATGCCGTATTTGCTGCGGTAGATGGAGCCATCATTTGCAACTGGCAGGTTGCCGATGCAGACAGAGTTGAGGCGGGGCAAATCGTGTGTGAGTTGCATGGCCCGATGCGCTCCCTGTTGGCGGCTGAACGTACGGCGCTGAATTTCCTGCAACATTTATCCGCTATCGCCACTGCCACGCGCTCCTTTGCCGACGCACTGGATGGAACCGGTTGTCAGGTGGCCGATACGCGCAAAACTACGCCGGGTTTCCGTCATCTGGAGAAACAGGCGGTGATTCACGGCGGCGGCATCAATCATCGCATGGACTTGCAAAGCGGCATGTTGATCAAGGAAAATCATATCGAAGCCTGCGGCTCGATCAGCGATGCCATCCACGCCTGCTATCAGAGCAATCAAGCCAGCAATCACCCGGTCTGGATCGAAGTGGAATGCGAAACACTGGCCGAAGTAGAAGAAGCGGTTGCCGCCTGCCCGGATATCATCCTGCTCGATAATATGAGCCCGGCTACAGTTAAACAGGCACGCGCTATGGTGCCCGCTTCGATTCTGTTGGAGGCCAGCGGCAATATCACGCTGGCCAATGCCCGTGCCTATGCCGAAACCGGTGTAGATCGCATTGCAATCGGTGCCATTACCCATTCGGCCCCGGCGCTTGATCTGTCCATGCTGATCAGCAGCCACCCGGCAGAGCTGTAAAATACTCCGTGAATCAGGCGCGTGAACATATTCTGACCCGTCTCGGCATGAGCAATAAGCCTGTTTCCGGCGATGAACTGGCCACTGAACTGGGGCTGTCGCGAGCCGGTGTCTGGAAACATATCCAGACATTAAAGAAAACCGGCATCGCCATCGAAGCGCAAGCGGGCAAAGGTTACGTGTTGAGTGACGATGTATTCAGCGCCGGACTGATCCAGGCGCAGTTGTCCACTACGCGCATTGGCAATCAGATTGTGATACACGAAGAAACCGGCTCGACCAATCGCGATGCCATGGCCGAGGCTGAAACTGGCGCACCGGAAGGTTTAGTCATTTTCGCCAACAAACAGACCAGCGGCAAAGGGCGGCTCGGGCGCACCTGGCACACCATGCCTGAATCGCTGGCTGCGAGTGTATTATTACGCCCCGATTTGCCACCCGAGCAGGTGCCACAACTCTCGTTGCTGACTGCCGTAGCGCTGCACGATGCACTGTCCCGTTATTGCCCGGATATCCGCATCAAGTGGCCCAATGATTTATTGTATTACGGAGCCAAAGTCGCAGGCATCCTGACCGAAATGCGAGCCGAACCGGGACGCGTGCATGCAGTCGTGCTCGGTTTCGGCATCAATCTGGCCGCACCTGCCGATGGCTGGCCAGCCGATATCGACAAACCGGCCACCGACATGGCCAGTATCAGTGCCACCCCAATCAGTAAAACGGAACTTGCTGCTGCGATTCTGCATGCGCTTGATGAATGGTACGACATCTATTTGACCGCTGGTTTCGCGCCCGTCCATCGCGCCTGGTGGCAGGCGCATGCCGCTTCCGGTGCCAAGGTCAGCGTCTATGATGGACGGGACTATATTGAGGGTATTGCCAGAGCACTCGATGATGACGGCGCACTTTTGTTGGAAACGACCAGCGGCATGCGCCGCATCATCGCTGGCGATCTGGAGTTATTGTAACACCGCCATAAGATCAAAAACTTATTTTCTTCGCTTTACTCTGTGTTCTCTGTGTACTCTGTGGTGCAGGGTTCTGAATTAATAAAGGGGCAATCTATGCGTGAAAAACTACTGGTAGCCGATATCGGCAATACGCAAATGGTCTTTGGCCTGTTTGAAGGCGAGCGGTTGATCACTCACTGGCGGCTGTCGAGTGAGCGCCAGCTCACCTCCGATGAACTGGCCTGGCAGTTGCACGGCATGTTTGAACAATCGAGTCAGCCCGCCAACCAGGTATACGGCATTATGGTCGCCAGCGTGGTGCCGCATCTGGATGCGCCATTAGCCGATGCCTGCCATCGCATCTGCGGCAAACGACCCGCCTTTGTTGGCTCAGGCAGTGTCAAAACCGGCATGGCGGTCGATTACAAAAACCCCAGAGAGGTGGGTGCTGATCGCATCGTCAATGCAGTCGCCGCCCGCGAGCAGTTCGGCGCCCCGTCCATCGTGCTGGACTGCGGTACAGCCACCACATTCGATATCGTATCCCCGCAGGGCCATTATGCTGGCGGCCTGATTTTACCCGGCGTGGAAATGGCGCTGGAAGCATTATGCAAACGCGCTGCAAAATTGCCGGAAGTGTCGATCAAACGTTCAGATGAACTGATTGGTCGCGATACCATCTCCAGCATCCAGTCCGGCAGTTACTGGGCGGCGGTTGATGCCATTTCCGGCCTGATTCAGCGATTACGCATGGAGCCCGGCTACAGCAATGCGCCAATCATTGCCACTGGCGGTCTGATTCCGCTACTTATGGATGATCTGCCTGCCATTGATCATCACCTGCCCCATTTAACCCTTGGTGGCCTGCAACTGCTGGCTGAAAGGCATTTCAGTTAGTTCAAACATGGGGGTGCAAACTGAATGCAGTCACCTTGCTGGGGATCATCTCGGCAGCGTGCTCAGACAATTCTTCCACATTAGTCAATATTCAAACGGGTTGATTAGCTCCAGCTGACAATGTTGGAAATCCTTAATATTTCGTGTTGCAATGCTTGTTAAATACAACGAAGGCACATGTTGATCATTCAACCAGCGAAGAACCGCCCCTGAAGGCGGCGAGGTCATAAATTCAGAAACAATATTTGTATCCAGTATCATCATGAGAACGACAAAGGCTCATGCACTTCACGCGGCGCAATATCAAATGCATCAGAGCCATACACTGGACTAAATAAACGTACAGCCATATCACCAAGACGCTCAGGGGTTGAAACCGACCGCTTAATGATTGTACGCACTTCTTCTTCCATAGAAACACCATGTCTGGCGGCTTGCTGGCGCAACAAGCTTAATGTTTCCACTTCAATTTTCCGTACACTCAAACTGGGCATAGCCGCACCTCCATTCAATCTAATCGAATCGTATTAATTTTAGTTGCAATGATTCAGCGGCTGATGCCATCACATGATCTGATGTTGCAATGGCTTGTGCCCCGATACTTCGGGCAATCGCCAGATGCATGGCATCAAGCGTGCGTAGCGCATGCTGCGATAATTGATTGATAAGTTCGATGGCGGCCATCGCATGTTGGTCTGAAAGGGCATGACGAGACAGATGCCCACATTCGATATCGTCCATAAATGCGGAAAATATCTGATGTTCCAACTCTGAAGAAATTTCCCCCATGCGTTTCCGCCTGGCCAATAAACAGCGCATTTCCGTCGCCGTTAAACTACTGATATGTACATCATCCTGCTGCTGAATCCAATCCACAAACAGATCGCTACCCGCTTCATTCAGATACCACTTGGCCAGCGCGCTGGTATCAAGGTAAACCAACATCAGCGTTCATCCCTGTCTTCCCGTAACAGCCGAACACTCGGAGTCAACTCAGCCATGCGCGCGCGCAGGTCTGCGTGGTCAGGCATGACGCGCGCTCCCTGCACAGGCAGTAATCGGGCAATCGGACGGCCCCGCTTGGTAACAACAATTTCACCTTGTGATTCGATCAACTGATCCAGATGCCCCAACTCACTGCGCATCTCTCGTATAGACATAGCTTTCATCAGGCACCTCACACTAGACAGGAATGTAGCACACTATATAGAAATGTAGCACAATAGCAATATAAAGCTAATCCAGCATCTGGCGAATACGCTGACTCAAGCGGTCAAAATTCACCGGTTTGGTGAGCATCTCGCTATTGGGCATAAGGGTTTCACCATGCAACACATGCTCTTTATCATAGCCGGTCAAAAAGAGTACCGGCACATCGGGATTGATTGTTCGGATGCGTTTGGCCAGTGGCATGCCGCCGCAATGGGGCATTACCACATCCAGCAGCGCCAGGGCAAGGTCCTGCTCATGCGCCGTGAATAATTCCATAGCTTCGAGGCCATCTTTGGCCTGCAATACCCGATATCCCATTGATTCCAATATTTCAGTCATCACATTTCGGACAACCTGTTCATCATCGGCCAGCAAAATCAGCTCGCCCTGCCCGTGGATGGGCTCTATCGCCTGCACAGAATCAGCAGCAAGCGCTGCCTTTTCCAGCAGCGGAATATAGATATGAAAACTCGAACCCTTGCCCTTGATGCTCTCCACCTCGACAAAGCCGTGATGGGTTTTCATTGCGCCATAAACCATGGATAGCCCAAGGCCGGTTCCCTTGCCCTGCTCCTTGGTGGTGAAGAATGGTTCAAACAGATGTTCAAGCTGATGCTCGGGGATGCCAATGCCATTATCTTCCACACTCAGATGCGCATAGGTTCCGGCCTTAAAATACGGGTGGTTTTCAATAAAGGCGTCATCCGTCTGGAAAGATGCAAGCCGGATGCTAATGCTTGGCTCATCCACACCGTCGACCGCATCACGGGCGTTATTGACCAGATTCACCAGCACCTGATGCAACAGGGTCGCATCTCCCTTAACCGGCAACGCATCACTGCAAATATCCTGATGGAATACAATATTCTCAGGCACCGATGCATGTAGTAATTTTAGCGTCTCATTGATAAAAGGCGCCAGTGGTACCTCCTGCATGATAACTACGCCCTTGCGTGCAAAGGCCAGCAATTGCTGGATCATCTCGGCAGCGTGCTCAGACAATTCTTCCACATTATCCAGCTTCTGCACCACCTCCGGATTCTTCCGAACCTGCCGTTTAGCCAGATACAGATTGCCGCTCATCCCGGCCAGAATATTATTAAAATTGTGTGCAATACCGCCAACCATGGTGCCGACCGCTTCCATTTTCTGAGCCTGATGAAAGCGCTGCTCCATATCCTCAAGCGCACTGAGATCAGATTGGATGCCGATAAAATGCGTGTAGTGCGTTGCATCCCCGCTATCATCACAAATCGGGGAAATGGTTAGCATGGCCGGGTAGAAGCTGCCATCTTTCCTTCTGTCGATCACCTTGCCGTGCCAGACCTTGCCACTGGTAATGGTGCCCCACATGGCTTCATAAAAGGCGGCATCCTGATTGCCGCTTTTAAGTATTCTCGGTGTCTGTCCGATGGCCTCTTCAGCACTGTATCCGGTAATTCTGCTGAAAGCCGAATTGATATATTCGATGATGCCATTTCTATCCGTGATGACAACAGATTCACCAGCCTGCTCAATGGCGGAAGATAATTTGCGCACCGTCTCATCCGCCAGCTTGCGATCGGTGACATCGCGCACCGTAGCTTGTAAAACCCTTTTGCCATTCAGTTCCAATGCCGACAACAGCACTTCAGTGGGGAACTCCTCGCCATCAGCGCGCTTGTGCATCCACTCAAATTGGGCGCTGCCATTCTTCATGGCCGTAGTAATGCGTTTATTTGCCAGAGTCCTGGAATCGGTACCGCATGGTTGATGCGGCGGAGAAAAATCTGATGGATGCTTGCCCGTGAAGTGATCGAGAGAGTCACAACCGAACATATTTATCGCAGCATGGTTGCCATCAATAAAACAAGTTTCTTTCAATATCATGATGGCATCTCTCGAGGACTCAAAAAGCGTGCGATGCCGCTTTTCACTAGCTATAAGTGCATTTTCAGCTTTCTTTTGTTCCGAGACATCTCTGATCACAGCCATTAGCTTGCCTTGGCCGTGATTCAGTTCACTAAGGCTTAGTCCGATCGGAAAAATATGCCCATCCTGATGCAAAGCTTCTGTCTCAACACGCTGACCAATAATGTTGTATTTTCCCGTTTCGATGAAATTACGGAACCCATGCTCATGCTGCTGGCGCAAGTGTTCGGGCACCAATGCGATGACTTCCAGCCGCTGTAGTTCTTCCAACGGATAGCCAAAGGTATCAACCGCAGCCGGATTCACTTCCAGTATTTTGCCTGTCCGGTCAGCGATAATGATAGCATCACAGGCGCTAAGCATAATTCCCCGATGCAATATTTCACTTTTTTTCAACGACTGTTGCGCCCTGAAAGCAACACCATAAGCTGTCAATAGTCGCATAAGCGGCAATGATGCGGCGCGAATTCTGTCCGGGCTTAATTCCTTGGCTGCCATTAATTCGCCAATAGCAACATCGTGCATTTTAGCAATATCTTCCGGCGGAATATTGGACTGAATCATCTCCTGCCCCAGTTTTTCAATGGCCAGCAGCGGTGCTTCATCAAATGATTGCGCATATTCAACCATCAGCAAGCTGTATTGTCGGGAGAATTCCTGTTTTTCAAGCGTCATGCGCGAAATCCTTATGAGGTATCTATCAATGACACAGTCCAATAGCTTCGGAGTACAATACTATTCAAACTCATTAATTTTCTTACCCGCCAGCTAGCGGGAATGGCTTAATCTGTCGAACATTTCATACAGGGACTCTATGATTCCATCTCACTTTGATATCAACAGTTCTGCTGCGATTAATATATTTTCCATAGCTACGCCCTCTTGTTGCTGTGGCATTCTACCCCCCCCCCCCGAAAATCCAGTTATTATTGAGCAATTCCTTGCTGGAATCGTGATTTACGCCGGAGAACAAGCGCAACAGCGAACGCAGTGGCAAGCGCTGCCATGGAGCGCCGCCGAAACAGGCGCGTTATCGTCCATCAATCGTTCGCAAAAAACCTGATACCGCCTCTTCTACCTGTTCCAGGATTTCATTTGCTGTGGAAGCATCGATACCCGCCGCATCGGCCACCTTGAGCATATCAGAGCGAGTAATATCTTTGCCTTTACCGGCCACATCGGTTGTATGCTCGCCACACGGTCCATCCGAACGGGTCAGATCTAGGCTGGCGCAAGCCGCCATTGCCCGGCGCTATCCATCAAAAAAGCAAAATTCTTCACATGATCATCCCGATTATGCGCCAGCACGTTAAACACCATCATGCCCGAGTTCTTTTATCGGGCATCCACTTACGATTCATATTAGAAAGAAGATTTCCGTTTTCACGGGAATGACGACAGGTAGTTCAATTCATGAATCACTATAAAACCTGTAATCATCACAATGTCTTTGACTTTTATTCGCGTGTATTCGCGTCCACAAGGTGAATGCCGCTTGCGGCAGAGAGAGTGCCCTGGGGTATTCGCGGTTTGCTGTTGATTTTCTTGCGGCTTTGCTGAACTGAAGGCTCAGGAATCCGTTAAATTCAGATCAATGTGCAAGCTCAGGCCGAATGCCTGTTCGATGTAGTTGGCTGTTTTCAGAGCCGCCCAGCGCTCCAGTAATAAATCGCCGTGACCTTCCAGGTGCAGGGTGATGTCCTGACCGGCAATTTCAACCCCGACATCATCCACCCGACTGCGGCGTTCCTTGTTCAGGGCAATGGCCAGTCGCAACACCGCACTAAGTTGCCAGACAATGTGCTGCTCCTCGGCATCCAACGCGGTAAAGGCTTCGTGCTCTTTATTCGGCGCACCCTTGCGCTGATAGCGCACCACTTGCGCCAGCAGGTTTTTTTCAGCATCACTCAAACCGAGCAGTGGGGCCACAGAAACCAGATAAGCGGCATGCCGATGATGACCGCCAACGCGCACATACATACCGATTTCATGCACATGCGCCGCCAGTTCCAGCAGCAGGCGATTGCGATGGCTTATCTGGTGCAAATCCTGCATCTGGTCGAACAGCGCCAGCGCCAGATGCGCCACATGTTTGCCGTATTTACGGTCCACATGATATTTCTTTTTCAGCGAACGCGCCCAGGCCAACAGGTTGCGCCGTTGCGATTTGAAGGTGCGCTGCTCGCTATCCACCATATCCAGCATGATGCCATCAAGCAGACTGGCTTCGGGCATGACCATGGTTTCAGCCCCGGCCAGCGCCATGATTTCGTGAAAGACCATGGCGGCAGGCAGAATCACATCGGCCCGATCCGGCCTTAAGCCCAAATCACGGATGCGTTCTTCAAAGCTCAGCCCGGCCAGTTTTTTAATCAACTGCGCCAGTTCATTCAGGCTGATGCGTTGCTCCGATTCAGTAGCCAATAACTGCTTGGCCAGCTCGCCAATAGCGGAGGCATTGCCGCCGGTGGCGACGCACTGATCGGTTTTACGCCGACCGATCTGCTCCCGCAACTTCTTGCGCGTGCCATCCAGATATTCCGATAACAGGGTATTGAAATCACCGCCCTCACCGAGCATTTCCAGCAGGCGAACCGTGCCAATTTTGAAACTCTGGGCTGAAACCACTTCACCATCATCGCACAGCGTCACTTCGACGCTGCCGCCGCCCATATCAATTAATAAGGTAAACTGATTGGATAAATCCACCCGACGGCAAATCGAATAATGCACCAGTCGGGCTTCTTCCTCACCGCTAATCAGCTTTAATTCGATGCCGGTTTCCTTGGCTATGCGCGTAATCAGTTCGCGCCCGTTGGCGGCATCGCGCATGGCACTGGTAGCAGTGGCTCTGTATTTTTCCACATGATGTTGATCAAGAATACGACGAAATTGCCGGAATGCTTCAACCGCCTCATCCATCGTCTGCGGACTTAAGATACCAGTAGTAAACGCATCATGGCCAAGCCGAACCGGCTCGCGATAGCGCTGCAGCAAGCGGGGGGTGCCATCCACATCCTGCGCTGCAATGCCGAGGCGCATGGCATTGGAACCAACATCGATGGCACCAACGAGCGCACCGGGCTCTTGCAAGGCATCGTCGGCAACAAGGGTGGTGATTTCCATGTGCACATCATGCCGTTTGTTACAGCAAATCGCCATGCCATTTTTTTCGTGACGATTTTCGTATCCGTTTCAAGTCGGCCCAATGCTGTCATGCTGCTGACATAAATACCTTTTATACTTTGTGGTTGTTAGTGTATGGATCGGTTGCTGCATGCTGGATAAGAACGATAGGGGGGGAAGCAAACAGATGTCAGAAGCGTCTCAACAGGCTGACACTATACACCCGAATCAAGCAGCCAAGGCTGCAAATATCGTCTCTATCGACCATGCTCTCTCGCCTTTCAAGCTGACCACAACGGAGCCCGTTCAGTTACAAAACAAGGCAATTGATGTGCTTGAACGCTTTCGTCGCAATGAAGGCATCACAGCCATCCCGGTCGTCAATGCTCAGATGCAGCCTGTTGGCTTGATTACCCGCCGCCAGACGC
>CAZDFL010000010.1:0-21982 GCA_964504835.1 uncultured Zetaproteobacteria bacterium | reverse complement strand
TGCATCCCCCGCAGGCTTAAGCATAGTCGGTGAATTTATATTTGCATGTAAATCGTTAATTTGACTCATCAGGAGATATAAACACCCTGTAGAAAACAGGGTTCACCACCGGGGCACAGGCTGCAATGATAGTCAGAGCATCATTGATGGGCTGCGACACTATATGCCAGACAGATTCACGGAGAAAGTTCGCAGAACTGCACCGGTAAAAGTCGATGAATTCGGCCTTATTCCACCGTCACCGATTTGGCCAGATTTCGTGGTTGATCGACATCAGTGCCCTTGATGACCGCCACATGATAGGCCAGTAATTGTAACGGTATGCTGTAAACAATCGGCGCAGTGCCGGGGTAAATATCGGACAAGGTCAAATTCTGATAGCGATCCAATCCAACGTTGATCTTTTGGTCACTGAACAAAAACAGCTCGCCACCACGAGCTCTTACTTCTTGCAGATTGGACAGCACTTTTTCCAGCAGCGGATCATCTGGCAGCGCACACACCACCGGCATGCTTTCATCCACCAGCGCCAGCGGGCCATGTTTCAATTCTCCGGCCGGATAAGCCTCGGCATGAATATAAGAGATTTCCTTTAATTTCAGCGCGCCTTCCAAAGCCACCGGATAAAATGGGCCACGCCCGAGAAACAGGGCATTGTGCTTGTCTGAAAAGTGCTCGGCCATTGTCTGAATTGCATCATGCAGCTTAAGCACCACCTCCACCTGACGTGGCAGGGCATGCAACTCATTCACCATTGCCGTTTCCTGCTCACCGGTCAGCCCCTTGCGCCGGGCCAGCGCAATCGTCAATAAACGTAATGCCACCAACTGGGTGGTAAATGCCTTGGTTGAAGCCACCCCGATTTCGGTGCCGGCTCGCGTCATAAAACACACATCGGACTCGCGCACCAGCGAACTCTCGGCCACATTGCACACCGTCAGGCTGCCAATATAGCCCGTGTTACGGCTGCCACGCAAAGCGGCCAGCGTATCGGCTGTTTCCCCCGACTGTGAAATCGTCAGCAGCAGCGAACCCTCAGGCACTACCACTTTACGATAACGATATTCGCTAGCCACTTCGACCGAACACGGAATACCCACTTCCTCTAGCCAGTAGCGGGCCACCAAGCCAGCATGATAGCTGGTGCCGCAGGCGATAATCTGCACATGGCGCGCCTCATCCAGCAGAGCTGTGGTATCATGACCAAAACTGGCCTCAAGCAAGCGCCCCTGATGAATGCGCCCTTCCAGCGTTTCTGCAATCACGCCCGGCTGCTCATAGATTTCTTTGAGCATATAATGGGCATACGGCCCTTTTTCGATACTGCCTCCGGACAATTCGGAGATTTTAACCGGGCGATTCACTGTTTCACCCTGTGCATCGAATACCGTAACGCCATCGCGGCGTACTTCGGCCACATCGCCTTCTTCAAGAAAAATAAACTTGTTTGTTTCAGATAGCAGCGCCGTCACATCCGAAGCAATAAAATTTTCACCCTCGCCAAGACCAATCACCAGCGGACTACCTGCCCGAGTCACGATAATGCGCGACGCATCTTCAGGACTGGCAGCGGCCAGGGCATAAGCACCATCCAGCGCCGCCGTAGTTTCAACAACGGCGCCAAACAAATCCATACCGGAATCCAGCTTATGCGCCATCAAATGCGCAATCACTTCGGTATCGGTTTCGGATGTAAATGTATATCCCTGATCTGACAAGCGGCTTCGCAAGTCAGCGTGATTCTCAATAATGCCATTATGAACCACCGCCACGCGCACACCACTCATATGCGGGTGAGCATTGCGCTCAGCTGGAACACCGTGAGTGGCCCATCGCGTATGTGCAATACCGAGATTGCCCGTCACATCGGATTGCTCTACCAGCTTCTTCAGCGCATTGACTTTGCCCAGGGCGCGAAATCGTTTTAATTCACCGGCATCGTTTCTGACTGCCACGCCAGCTGAATCATAACCGCGATATTCCAGCCGCTGTAAACCTGCGAGTAATACAGGAAGCACATTTCTGCCTGCGATTGCACCGACAATACCGCACATTAGTGTTTATCCTTCTCCGGCCTTTTCCAGTGCGGCACATGTTTTTGCTCATTGCGCACGGTCATCGTCAAGCCACCGGGTTTGACATCTCGGGTAATCGTGCTGCCAGCGCCAATGGTTGCATGATCGCCGACCCGGACCGGCGCCACCAACTGCGTATCAGAACCGACAAATACATGATCACCAATCTCGGTAAGAAATTTATTGGCGCCATCATAGTTACAGGTGATGGTGCCTGCGCCAATATTACAATCAATGCCAATCGTTGTATCACCAATATAGGACAAATGATTGACCTTGCTGCCCTTGGCTATAACCGACTTTTTCACTTCCACAAAATTGCCAATATGGACTTGTTCGTCAATCTGCGCTTGCGGACGCAGCCTGGCATACGGGCCGACCAGCGTGTCCGAACCCACAGATGCAGCATGAATATGACTAAAGGCATAGACATTAACGCGATCATCCAGCCACGCATCGACCAGTACGGCATTGGGGCCAATGCGACACTCATCGCCAATCTGGGTCGAACCGATCAGATAGCAACCGGCCTGAATCACCGTATCAATGCCGATTTTCACACTCGCCTCGATGCGCACCGTATCGGGCTTCTCGACCGTTACACCACGTCGCTGCCAGTCCTCGATAATGCGTTTCTGCATCAGATCTTCGACATGAGCAAGATGCACCCGATCATTCACACCCAGCATTTCATCGGCATCGCCCATCATCACGGCTTCAACAGCCTGCCCGGCATTCAGAGCCAGCGGCACGATATCCGGCAAATAATACTCGCTCTGAGCATTGCTGTTGCCAATCGCATGCAGCAAATCGAACAACACCTCGTAACGCACGCAATATATGCCGCTGCTGACCTCGGTAATTTGACGCTGCTCATCGGTCGCGTCCTTCTCTTCAACAATGCTGGACACACGGCCATCTGCACCGCGCACAATGCGCCCGTAACCAAATGGATTAACCGGGCTGGCCGTTAGCACGGTAACATCAGAATCCGCCTTGCGATGTTCGGCAACCAGCCGTGCCAGCGTATCAACCTGTAATAGCGGCGTATCGCCGCAAACAATCAGCACATCGCGCACATCGCGAATCACTTGTTCGCACTGTTTAACGGCATGCCCGGTGCCCAATTGCTTGTCCTGAATCACCCATTCAAGATTAACCGGTTGGCCGACATGCTGTCTCACCATTTCCGATGCGTGCCCCGTAACCACGGCAATTCCCTTGGGCCGAAGGCCCTCAACGGTATGCAGGATATGGTCGATCATCGCCCGACCCAACACTTTATGCAGCACCTTGGGCAGGTTTGAACGCATACGTTTGCCTCTTCCGGCAGCCAATACGCAGACCTGCAAATCAGGATGATGAAGTTTTCCCATAATCATTTCCCCTCGTGGTTCAAGAATAAAGTATCAGGACGCATGCAATCATAGCAGAAAAAGTCTGGATAACATAAAAAAAGGGCCGCGATGCGACCCTTCTTATCATTTGTTGAACAGTATTACTTTTGTTTTTTCTTTTTCAGCCACAGCAGTCGTGATGTCATCATGGCAAGTTCAGCTTCTGCCTTGGCATAATCAACGTCTCCATTATGAGAATCCAAAATCTCTTTGGCCTTACGTTCAGCCTCGATCGCAGCAGCCTCATCAATATCAGATGCGCGCTCGGCTGTATCAGACAACACGGTGATCATATCCGGTTGCACTTCAATGAACCCGCCGGACACAAACACTTCATCCACTTCTTCGCCATTGGTGATGCGCAATTCACCTGAGGCCAGAGAACTGATCAGCGGTGTATGTTTGGGCATAATACCCAACTCACCCGCCGCACCCGGTGCCACCAGGAACTCAGCTTCGCCGCGATAGACTTCACGCTCAACCGTAGCAACCAATACTTGCATGGTAGCAGCCATTAGCCTTTAGCCGCCATCTTTTCGGCTTTGGCAACGGCTTCATCAATACCGCCAACCATGTAGAAGGCCTGTTCAGGCATGTGATCATATTCGCCGGCAAGAATGCCCTTGAATGCCTTGATGGTTTCTTCTTTCTTGGCATACACACCCGGAGAACCGGTAAATACTTCAGCCACATGGAACGGCTGGGACAGGAAGCGCTGCATTTTACGAGCGCGAGCCACCAGTTGTTTATCTTCATCGGATAATTCGTCCATACCCAGAATGGCGATAATATCCTGCAATTCTTTGTAACGCTGCAAAGTCTGCTGTACACCCTGCGCTACATCATAATGCTCGTTACCAACCACTTTCGGATCAAGCTGACGGGATGATGAATCAAGCGGATCAATGGCCGGATAAATGCCCAACTCTGCAATCGAACGGGACAACACAATGGTTGAATCCAGATGCGCAAAGGTGGTGGCTGGAGCAGGATCGGTCAAATCATCGGCAGGCACATATACAGCCTGAACGGAGGTGATTGAACCGGTCTTGGTGGATGCAATACGTTCCTGCAAACGACCCATTTCTTCAGCCAGATTTGGCTGATAACCCACTGCGGACGGCATACGACCCAGTAGTGCGGATACTTCCACGCCAGCCAGTGAATAACGGTAGATGTTATCGATAAAGATCAGTACATCGCGTCCTTCATCACGGAAATATTCTGCCATAGTCAAACCGGTCAGCGCTACACGCAGGCGATTGCCCGGAGGCTCATTCATCTGACCATAAACCAGCGCCACTTTGTCCAGCACGTTGGATTCTTTCATTTCATAGTAGAAATCGTTGCCTTCACGGGTACGTTCACCCACGCCGGCAAATACAGAGAAGCCGCCGTGCGCCTTGGCGATATTATTGATCAATTCCATCATGTTGACGGTCTTGCCAACGCCAGCACCGCCGAACAGGCCAACTTTACCGCCCTTGGCAATCGGTGCGATCAAATCAATCACCTTGATGCCGGTTTCAAGAATTTCGGACGATGGAGCCAGTTCTTCAAATGCAGGGGCAGAACGATGAATTTCGTTGAACACATCAGCCTTAACTTCCTCGCCCTCGAAATCAATGCCTTCGCCCAATACGTTCATGATACGACCCAAGGTCGCCTGACCAACAGGCACCTTAATGGCGCTACCGGTATCGGACACTTCCATACCGCGTGTCAAACCATCTGTGGTACCCATGGCAATGGCGCGAACGCAGTTGTCACCGATATGCTGCTGCACTTCGAGCGTTAATTTGGGCTCGCTCATCACAAGCGCATTATAAATTTTTGGCAGTGCTCCGCCGCTAAAGCGGATATCTACTACCGGACCGATCACCTGGACAATGCTACCTGTACTCATTTTTTGACCTCTCCTGAATAACTAAACTATTTAACTGTCTTTTCTTGGTCTGTCTTAGCCAGACGCAGCGGCACCGGCACAAATTTCTGCCAGTTCTTGCGTGATAGCGGCCTGACGGGCCTTGTTGTAGGTAATGCGGAGATCCTTGACGATATCCTTCGCATTATCTGTGGCAGATTTCATTGCCACCATACGAGCCGATTGTTCGCACGCCTTGTTCTCCAATAACGCATGGTAAACCAAAGACTCAACATAACGACGCAGCACACCCTCAAGCACTTCTTTTGCTTCCGGCTCGTACAAATAATCCCAGTAACCAGTATCTGTTTTCTCAGGCAAGGGACATGGCATTAAGCGCATGCTTGTCGGCAACTGAGTCATCGTATTGACGAATTTAGAATAAACCAGATGCACCTCATCAATATCGCCGTTGATGTACTTTTCAATAGCCAGCGTAATCAAACCAATGATATCGGTTAATTCCGGCGTATCAGGTACATTTTCAACAACGCCATTGATCGGCGCGCCAATGCGGCGCATGAATCCGCTGGCACGGCGACCGATGGTGAATACTTCAACATCAGCTTCCTGTTCCTTCATCAGACCCAGCGCTTTTTTCAAAGCATTGGTATTCAATCCACCACATAAACCCTTATCTGTGGTAATGACAATCACACCGACTTTCTTGATCTCGTCACGCTCAACCAGAAACGGATGCTTATATTCCGGATGCGCATTCATCAAATGACCGACAACGCGCAGAATACCTTCAGAATAGGAACGTGCTGCGACCACAAGATCCTGCGCCTTGCGCATCTTGGATGCAGCAACCATTTCCATCGCCTTGGTAATTTTACCAGTGTTCTGGATGGCCTTGATTTGCCCGCGTATTTCCTTGGTAGAAGCCATAGTTAGTTCCTTCTAAGCCTAATAATCAATACGTGCCAGTGGATTTAAAATTGGCCATGGCAGTCTGCAAGCCCTCTTCCACCTGTTCATTGAGGGCGGGCTTTTCATTCAGACCTTCCATTAATGATGCATGTTCTGAATTGAGGTTGGCCAGATAAGATTTTTCGAAAGCAACCACTTTATTTGCCTCGATGTCATCCAGATCACCATTGTTCAGTGCATAAAGCATAGCTGTCATCTCTGCGACCGACTGCGGGTTATTTTCTTCCTGTTTGAGAACTTCCATGCCACGTTTGCCGCGTTCAATCTGCTGACGCGTCGCTGCATCAAGATCTGAAGCAAACTGCGCAAAAGCAGCCAGCTCGCGATACTGAGCCAAATCTAAACGCAAACCACCACCGACTTTCTTCATGGCCTTGGTCTGAGCCGCACCACCCACGCGTGAAACGGACAGGCCAGCATTGATGGCAGGGCGCTGGCCAGAATTGAACATGCTGGTTTCCAGAAAAATCTGACCATCAGTAATGGAAATAACGTTGGTCGGCACGAATGCGGACACATCACCTTCCTGGGTTTCAATAATTGGCAGTGCAGTCAGCGAACCTGTCTTGCCTTTGACTTCGCCATTGGTGAACTTTTCAACATAGGTCTCATCCACACGTGAGGCGCGTTCCAGCAAACGGGAATGCAGATAAAATACATCGCCTGGATAAGCTTCACGTCCCGGAGGACGACGCAGGATCAATGACACCTGACGATAGGCCCATGCCTGCTTGGTCAGATCATCATAAACAATCAGCGCATCTTCACCGCGATCACGGAAATATTCACCCATCGTACAACCGGCATACGGTGCAATATACTGCAATGCTGCAGATTCAGATGCCGATGCAGCTACGATAATGGTGTTATCCAGGGCACCATGCTCTTTCAATGTACGCACAACGGTTGCAACAGTCGAAGCCTTCTGACCCACTGCAACATAGATGCAGGTGACGCCGGAATTTTTCTGGTTGATGATGGTATCAATCGCAATCGCAGTCTTGCCGGTCTGACGGTCTCCAATAATCAACTCGCGCTGACCGCGTCCGACAGGAACCATGGAGTCGATGGACTTGATACCGGTCTGCAATGGCTGATCGACAGATTTGCGCTCAATCACGCCGGGGGCAATTTTTTCCACTGCATCAAATGCTGTGGCGTTAATCGGACCCTTTCCGTCAATCGGCTGACCAAGTGCATTCACTACGCGGCCTTTCAGTTCAGGGCCAACCGGAACTTCAAAAATTTTGCCGGTGCATTTCACTTCATCGCCTTCGGAGAGGCCGGTAAATTCACCGAAGATTACGACACCAACGCTGTCTTCTTCCAGATTAAGTACCATACCCAAGGTGCCATCAGCAAAGTCCAGCATTTCACCGGACATCGCACCGGACAAGCCGTGAACGCGTGCCACGCCATCTCCTACTGAGATGATTCGGCCCACATTGGCATCGGCAGCACTGGCTTCAAAGCCTTTGATCTGCTCTTTGATAATTGAACTAATTTCTGCGGTATCGAGCTTCATTATTATTTTCCTCTAATACTCAGTCTGTTACTTACGATGCCAGAGCACGGCGCAAGCCGCCCAGCTTTGTACGTAACGAATAATCTATTTTGCGATCGCCAATGCGAACCACCAAACCACCCAGAATGGATGCATCCTTATTGACGGAAAGTGTTACCTGCTTACCGGTAGATGCTGCCAATGCTTTGGATAATTTATTCTCCATGGCTTTGGATAAAGCGGTTGCAACTGTAACTTCGGCGTCCAGCTTACTGGCAGCATCGTGAATCATGCATGCAACTTGCGCATGAATTTCAGGCAACAGACACGTCTTATTGCGATCAGCCAGGATACGAACCAGTCGCTCCACCTCAACACTCAGCGTACCACCGGCAGCCTTAATCAGGACATTACCTTTCATTTCAGCGGGGTAATCGGGCGAAGTAAGGATTGCACTTACAGCTTCATGGTCAGCGATTGCTGCCACCTTGGCCAAATCATCCTCTATCTTTACACCTTCCTGAATCAATTCAAACAGGGCGCAAGCATAGCGGCTCGAAATCTGCGATGTACTCATGCGTTGCCAAATCCAGTACTGACGATACCTTCAATCAGCTTGGTGTGACGCGATGCGTCAAGTTCAGCTTCAACCACGCGCTCAGCAGCCAGCATAGCAATATCGGCCACTTCATCACGCAAGGCCTGGCGAGCCCGGCCCAGTTCAGCATGAACTTCTTCACGCGCAGCATCAACGATGCCTTCTGCTTCAGTTCGTGCTCGATGTACTGCTTCTTCACCTATTTCAGCAGCACGCTTTTCAGCCGAGGCCAGAATTTCAGCGGCCTTGACTCGTGCCTCTTTTAACTGCTCGGCAATTTCTGCTTCTGCAATCGCTCTGGCTTCCATGCCGGCATCAGCAGCAGCCAATCCGTCAGCAATCTTTTGCGCACGGGCGGCCATCAGCTCGGACATCGGACCGAACAGGTGTTTCCTCATCAGATACACCAGCGCCAGGAAAACTACAATCTGACCAATAAATGTCAGGTCAATACTCATACGACCTCCTCAATAGTTCGTTTGTTCGTTGCGTTACTTGATTAGGCCAGGAACGGGTTGGCGAACAGGAACCACAGAGCGAAAGCCATGATGATGAACGGGAATGATTCCATCAAACCAGCGAAGATGAACATATTGAACATCAACTGCGGGCGCATTTCAGGCTGACGTGAAATACCTTCCAGTGTCTTCGAGCAGATAAGACCCCATCCGATTGCAGAACCAAGGCCTGCGGCAGCTAGAATAACACCGACTGAGATTGCAGATGCAGCTGTGATAATAGTTGTAGCGTCCATATTTATATACTCCTTTCGTTATAAATAATTAGTGTTCTACTGGCTGATGTGCAATCGATAAATACACAATAGTCAGAATCATGAAAATAAATGCCTGTAACAATCCGATAAACAGATGGAATATCGTCCAGCCAAGACCTACGAAGAAACCAGCGACCATACCGACAGGGCCACCACTAAGCAGCAAGAATGCAATTAGCAGGAAGATTACTTCACCGGCAAACATGTTACCAAACAGTCGAAACGAAAGACTGAGCGGCTTGGCAATCTCTTCTACCAGTTTCAAAATTAGATTAATCGGCATCACGATAGGTTTGAGAAACCCAGGCACCAGATTAGTGAACGGCTCCATAACCAATTCTTTGCAGAAATGCAGCGGCTTGAGTTTGAATTCGTAATACAGCACCAGCACGAACACAGACACGGCCATGGCAGCAGGCAGGTTTAAATCATTGGTTGGAACCGGACGAAAGTGAGGCACGCCAAACAGGTGTGCGATATTACCAATCAGGAACGCAGGCAGAATATCGATACTATTAACCAGCGCGATAAAAACGAAAATTGTAAACGCAAGTGGTGCAATCAAAGGATTATGCACCGGGAAATTATCTTTTACCGTATCTTCGACAAAGCCGACCACCGACTCCATGAAATTCTGCGCACCGGAAGGAGCTCCATTAACCAGTTTACCTTTCAACCACAACGCGAATATAAACATGCCTGCCGCCACGATCAGCGAAACCAGCATGGTATCCAGATGTATTTGCATGAACGGATTGGACTCATCGAACTTCACAGTCCAGTAATGCAGATGCCCTGCAATGCCGCCTTCGTGACCCTGTTCAGCCAAAACCGTCTCCCTTGTGTTCGATCTTAATCTTGTTCGCGCTTGAATCCGACAAGCGCTGAAATAAATATAACTGCCTGTGCTACAAACATGCCAGAGGCTACTCCTAGCAAATGCAACCCGATCATCTGAGCTACCAGCAAACCCGCAATCAGCGAGACAAACCGCATGGCAGCACCTGCATACAATGATCGCTGAGCTGACTCAACACTCAAACCGTCTATACCAGCGAGTCGCTTTGCCATCCACCAGCCATTCGCTGCCATCATCATTACGCCACATAAAAAAGACAAGGCGTAGACAATTTCACTTAGGGCTGCCACCAACAAAAAACCAACCAGGCCAAACAACATCTGTAGTCGAAAAATGCGTTGAAACGCAGCTTCTTTTTGCAATGTCATCTAAGCCTCAGGCGACTGAAATAAGCAACTGCTAAGCCTTTGTATGAGCTAATCCCCATCCCCTCGGTTCGTGCGAGGCGCAGTATAGCGGCGACTGCGTGTAAGTTCAACCGCCATTTTTACTCGGCTATTTTTTTACCTGCTTACACCAGTCCTGCAAGCGCCTGTTTACACAAATCCATCAATGGATCCGGATAAATACCCAGCGCCACCACGGCCAGCGCCATGACCAACACGGTGGCCTGCATTGCACGGCTCTCAACCAGATTAAACTCAACACGCTCATCATCAAAGTAGATGTATTTGACCACGCGAATGTAATAAAAAGCACCCACCGCAGAAAACAGCAGTGCATACAGTACCAGATACAAATGACCTGCCTCTACAGCAGCGATAAATACCGCATACTTGGCCCAGAAGCCGGCCAGGAATGGAATACCACCGAGCGAAAACAAGAATATCGCCATCGCCAGGGCATAACCCGGACGTACTTTGGACAGGCCTGCGAAGTCATCCAGCAACTCGCCCTGAATACCTTCCCGGCGCATCATAATGATAATGGCGAATACGCCCATGTTCATAACCAGATAAATCGATAAATAAACCAGAATGCCGGCATAACCATCGGCATTGGCCGCAATAAGACCCAGAACAACAAAACCGACATGTCCGATGGTCGAATAAGCCAGCATGCGTTTGATATTACGCTGGGCAATGGCCGCCAGATTACCAACCGCCATGGTCAACACAGCCATGCCGATCAGAATAGATGTGTATTCATCCTGAACGGCCGGCAATGCATCCACCAGCACACGAATCAGGATGGCAAAACCGGCCACCTTCGGAGCCACCGACATAAATGCCGTTACCGGCGTCGGAGCGCCTTCATACGCATCTGGCGTCCACATGTGGAATGGCGCCATGGACACCTTGAAAGCCAGACCAGCCAACAGGAACACCAGACCGAGCACAACCGCACTGCGCGCATTTTCATCGGCAGATGCCAGCGCAGTGCCTACTTCGGCAAAATCAAAGCTGCCGGTCACGCCGTACAGAAAGGTAATACCATACAGCAGCAAGGCGGACGACAACGCGCCGAGAATGAAATATTTCAGCGCCGCTTCATTGGAGCGCAGCACTTGACGCTGATAGGCCACCAGCACATAAATGCTCAGAGCCATCAATTCCATACCAAGATACATGATGATAAAGTTGGTTGCAGAAACCACCAACATCATACCCAGCATGGCAAACAACATCAGTACATAATACTCGCCGATATTGGCCTCTTCTTTCATATAATCGATAGAAACCACCATCGAAATCGCCGTGGCTACATAGATCAGCAACTTGCAATAGACAGAGAACGGATCAAACACAAAGAAGCCATAGAAGGCATGAATGGTTTCACCCGATGACAATTGCAATGTTGCAAATGCAGCAATCACGATAGATACAATAGCCAGATAGGCTATCCAGACCTTGTTCTCTTTGGCTATAAACAGATCCACCAGCAATAGAGCCATGGCAAGAATAGCCACAATTATTTCTGGCAGCAGGACGATCAGATGATCGGGAAACGGGAACGGGAATGTCACATTAGCCATGATTTACTTCCTTCAATGGTGTACTGCATCAAGCACAGGACTCGCCTGCGCCAGCGCAGCTGCAGCCAGCTTGCTCGATGTCGCCTGATCTGCCAGATGGGATACGGAGACATGCAGCCAGTCCAGTACCGGCAGCGGATAAAAACCAATCCACAGCGTCAGCAATATCAATGGTGCAAAGAATCCAAATTCACGCAGACTCATATCCTGCATGGTTTTGACACTGTCCTTGACCAGATCACCCATCACCACGCGTTTATACATCCACAAGGTATAACAGGCTGACAGAATCACGCTGGTCGCCGCAGCAATGGCCACCCACTTGGTGGACATACCCAGATAAACAGGGTCTGCACCAAAGGTGCCAATCAGCACCATGATTTCACCAATAAAGGCCGATGCGCCCGGCAGGGCCACATTGGCCATGCAGAAAAACAACATCACCGCCGCAAATACCGGCATCACATTCACCACGCCGCCATAATCACCGATTTCGCGTGTATGCAAACGGTCGTACATCACACCGACGCACAGGAACAGGGCGGCAGCCACAAAACCATGTGAAATCATACCGATCACAGCGCCTTCCAGAGCCACCTGTGTGAACATGAACGTACCGAGCGTGACAAAGCCCATATGTGCAATCGAAGAATAGGCAATCAGACGCTTCATATCCGTCTGCATCATGGCCACCAGCGAGATATAGATAATTGCCACCAGCGACAAGGCCACCATAAACGGGACAAAATATTGCGAGGCATCCGGCACCATCGGCAATGAGAAACGCAGAAAACCGTACGCCCCCATTTTCAACAGAATACCGGCCAGAATGACCGAACCAGCCGTTGGCGCTTCAGTATGCGCATCAGGCAACCATGTATGCACCGGCCACATCGGCACTTTCACCGCGAAAGCAACAAAGAAGGCGATAAATATCCAGAACTGCCAGGTGAAATCAAACGGATAGTCCATGTATGCCAGCAACGAGAATGTATGCTGGCCATTGGCGTCCACCACCTGGAAATACATGGCCAGCACGGCAATCAGCATCAACACTGAACCAGCCAACGTATACAGGAAGAATTTGATGGTGGCATAGACGCGATTCTTGCCGCCCCAGATGCCGATAATCAGATACATCGGAATCAGCATCGCTTCCCAGAAGAAATAAAACAGAATCGCATCAAGAGCGCAGAACACGCCAATTAACGTTGTTTCCAGCACCAGAAAGGCAATCATATATTCTTTCACACGCGTCTGAATGCATTGCCAAGCCGATACAATGCACACCACCGTCAACAGGCTGGTCAGCAGGATAAACGGCATCGAGATACCATCCACGCCCAGTTGGTAGTTAATATTAAAGGCGCTGATCCAGGGAGAAAACTCTTCAAACTGCATATGCGCGGTGGTCGTATCAAATTGTAGTGCCAGCGGCAGCGTGACCAGAAAGGTAGCGACTGAAACACCCAGCGCAGCCCAGCGCACAGCATTATCACCGCGTACAAACAGCCAGATCACCAGCGCTCCCAGCGTCGGCAAAAAGATACTCAGTGAGAGAATCGGAAAGTCCAGAACGTTGTACAATTCCATGTTCGTTCTCTCCCCTTAACCGTTCAACATCAGATAGGTCAGGAATCCGAAGACGCCTA
Source organism: uncultured Zetaproteobacteria bacterium (assembly GCA_964504835.1). Lineage (GTDB taxonomy): Bacteria > Pseudomonadota > Zetaproteobacteria > Mariprofundales > Mariprofundaceae > Mariprofundus. The sequence continues at coordinate 8,290 of CAZDFL010000010.1, read as the reverse complement.
TCACCATCGCAAATGCATAATGAAATACCATACCGGTCTGCATCGCACGCATGCGCGCAGCGCCGGACATAATCGAATCCACGATACCGCCGTGAATCATACCCTTATCAATCATGGCCAGATCGCCTGACTTCCAGAAGAAGTTACCCAGACGCTGGGCTGAGCGGATAAAGACCACTTCATACAACTCATCCCAGTACCATTTATTGAGCAGAAAACGATGTATCGCAGGTGAAATCGCCACCATTTTGGCCGGCAGTGCGGTTTCACGATAATACATGGCATAAGCCAGCGCGATACCGCCGATGGCCAGCCAGAAGGGCATACCCAGCAGGAAGTGGAACATGCCATGTTCACCTTCCTCGGCAATCATCATCAACGGGTTATGCGTATCAAGCACAAAGATGGAGGTTCCGAAATAGCCATTCACAACTTCAGGATTGGCGATATCCAGCACCAGTACGCCCCATGCACCGGCAGCCAGCGCACCGACCGCCAGAATCATCAGTGGAATGGTAATAACCTTAGGTGATTCATGCACATGCGCTTTTGTTTCCGGAGGCACCCGATCCGAGTTATGGAAGGTCAGGAAAAACATGCGGAAGGTGTAGAAGGCTGTCATAAATACCGCTGACAGCACCGCGAAGGAGGCAAAATCACCCACCCAGCCGAGTTCGCGCACCATGGTCGCTTCGATAATCAGATCTTTCGACCAGAATCCGGCAAAGGGCGGCACTCCGGACAATGCCAGTGCCGCAATAAACATGGTGATATAGGTAATCGGCATATATTTGCGCAACTGACCCATCTTGCGAATATCCTGATTGGCCATCACCGCATGAATCACAGAACCCGCCGCCAGGAATAATAATGCTTTGAAAAATGCGTGCGTCATCAGATGGAAGATGCCCACCGAATAGGCTGATACGCCGCAAGCCACGAACATATAACCAAGCTGCGAACAGGTGGAATAGGCAATGACGCGTTTAATATCGTTTTGCACCAGACCAATCGTAGCGCACATCCAGGCGGTAAATGCACCGACCAGAATCACTGCTGCCAGTGCCACTTCGGAATATTCAAACATCGGTGACAAGCGCGCCACCATAAAGACACCGGCAGTCACCATCGTAGCCGCATGAATCAGGGCGGAAATAGGTGTCGGGCCTTCCATGGAATCGGGCAGCCAAACATGCAACGGCACCTGACCGGATTTACCCATCGCACCAACAAACAGCGCCAGACAGATAAAGGTGATGGCGCTAACCTGCCAATCCATAAAGTCCAGGGTAATTCCCTGCTCGACAAAACCCGGCACCATATCGAATACCGTTTTGTAATCGAAGCTGCCGAAATAGAACCAGATCGCCAGCACTCCGATCAAAAACCCAAAGTCACCGATACGATTCACCACAAACGCCTTGAGTGCAGCATAGTTGGCGCTTTCACGTTTATACCAGAAACCAATCAACAGGTATGAGAACAGACCCACCGCTTCCCAGCCGAAGAACAGGGTAAAGAAATTATTGCCCATAACCAGCACCAGCATCGAGAAGGTAAAGGCCGAAATATAAGAGAAGAAACGCGAATAACCCGGATCACCATGCATATAACCAATGGTATAAATATGCACACAGGCGGACACTATCGTCACCACCAACATCATAAGCGCTGTCAACTGGTCAATCATCATGCCAACAGGCACAACGAAATCACCGGAAATCATCCATGTCCAGTAGTTACCATAGAATGAAGCGCCATCCAGCACCTGCATAAACACATGGATGGATAACAGCGCCGAGGTAATGACCGCGCCGGAAGTAATAAGATGAGACAGTTTCTCTTTCAGAGCCCAGCCAAACAGGCCGGCAGCCAGGGCAGCCAGCAGCGGCAGGCCGGGAATGGCGAGCAGCTCTGTGGTATTGAGTGTCATTTCTTGCACCTGCGCTCCCCCTTATCCCTGCAACGTATTGATATCTTCGACTTCAATCGAATTACGCAAACGATAGAAGCTGACCAGAATCGCCAGCCCGACAGCCACTTCACAGGCCGCCACCGTCAATACGAAGAAAACAAAAATCTGGCCGGATAAATCATTTAGAAAATGTGAGAATGCCACCAGATTGATATTCACGGCCAGCAACATCAATTCGATGCACATCAGGATGGTAATCACATTCTTGCGGTTCAAAAATAGGCCAACCACGCCAATGGAGAACAGTGCGGCGGCAACAATCAGGTATCCGGATAATCCAACCATTACATTTTCACCTTGCGCACACGGTCTTCACGACGCACGTTCACCTGTGCAGAAATATTCTGATACTTGGCATCCTTGCGCTCGCGAATCACCAGCACGATCGCCCCCACCAGTCCGACCAGCAAAATGATGGCGGCAATTTCAAAGCCGAGCAGGTACTTCGTATACAGCACTAAACCAATCTGTTCGGTATTGTTGATGTTACGTCCCAGATGCTCGGCGCTGGCTTTCACACCTTGCGAAAACACGCCCGAACTCGATGCGGCAATAAATTCAATCAACAGCAGCACTGCAATCATGCCACCCAGCGGTAAATACTGTAGCACGCTGTCTTTCAGCTTGGATACATTCACTTCCAGCATCATGATAACAAACATAAACAGCACCATCACCGCACCGACATAAATCAGAATCAGGATGATGCCCAAAAACTCGGCATCGAGCATAAAGAACAGCCCGGCCGCATTAAAAAAGCAGAAGATCAAAAACATCACCGAATGCATGGTATTGCGTGACAGCACAACCCCCATACCGGCCAGAATTGATAGTCCGCCAAACAGGTTAAAGAATGCGGTTTCGAGCATCTCCCCTCCTCTTAACTATAACGCGCATCAGCAGCGAGATTCGCTGCAATCTGCGTTTCGTAACGATCGCCGTTGGCCAGCAACATATCCTTGGTGTAATAAAGCTCACCACGGGTTTCGGTTGCATATTCAAATTCCTGTGTTTCCACAATCGCATCCACCGGACAGGCTTCCTGACAAAAGCCGCAATAAATACACTTGGTCATATCAATATCATAACGCGTGGTGCGGCGCGAACCGTCATCACGCTCTTCCGACTCAATCGTAATCGCCAGTGCCGGACAGACCACTTCACACAATTTACAAGCGATACAGCGCTCTTCACCGGACTCATAACGGCGCAGCGCATGCAGACCACGAAAACGCGGGCTGAGCCATGATTTCTCTTCCGGATATTCAACGGTGATTTTCTTTTTGAACAAATAGCGACCGGTCACCGACAGACCGATTAACAACTCCCACAAAAACCAGGTCTTAAACGCACGTTTCAGCATCAGATTCTACCTCCACGCCAGCCAGAAATTGATGATACCATCAAGTCCCGGCGTATAGATGAACATTCCGACCACAAAAATCCAGCCCAGCGTCCACGGCAGGAAGATTTTCCAACCCAGCCGCATCATCTGATCATAGCGGTAACGCGGGAATGTGGCCCGGAACCAGATAAAGACAAAAATAAGGAACGCGGCCTTGCCCAGCAACCAGAATGTACCGGGAATTATATCGAGAGCCGGAATCGGCGCATACCAGCCACCCAGAAACAGAATCGAGGTCAGCAGAGAAATCAGAATCATAGCGCCATATTCAGCCAGTGAGAAAGTGGCGAACCACATACCGGAATACTCCACATGATAACCGGCCACCAGTTCTTCGGTTTCAGTCAGATCGAATGGCGTACGCCCGGCTTCGGCACAACCGGATATAAAATAAATAATCAGAATCGGAAACAGCGGAATCATATACCAGTGCAAAATACCACCGGCCTGCGCATGCACGATGTCGGCCAGATCCAGAGAGCCAGCTAACATCATGACTGTCACCAGACCAAAACCCATAGCTATTTCATAGGAAATCATCTGAGCAGTCGTACGAACCGCGCCCATAATGGCGTATTTGGAATTGGATGCCCAACCGGCCATCAGGAAGCCATACACGGACAATGAGGAAATCGCCATAATATACAGCAATCCCACATTCAGATGTGAAATCGCCATCACATGCGGCTCGTCCCACAGACCGAATAATGATGTTTCCCCAAACGGCACCACGGCAAAGGCAATCAAGGCAGGTGTTAGAGCCAGAATCGGCGCACCGACAAATAACAATTTATTGGCTTTGGCCGGGATAATGGTTTCTTTCAAAAACAGTTTCAGTCCATCGGCCAATGGTTGCAACAAGCCAACAGGACCAACACGATTACAGCCCTTACGCACCTGCATCCAGCCAATCACACGACGTTCAAAATAGGTAATATAAGCTACGGACAAGGCAATCGGTACGGCAATCGCCAGAATCTCCAGTGCCCAGATACCGCCCTGAATCGCCATATCGATGCCGCTCATCTCAACTCCGGTCATTGGGCACCTCCCTTGATAGAAGCTGCACTTACATCGGAGAGATCGCCCCCCACTCCGCGCTTGGCTACAAACAGCACACCCGGACTGACATCCTCACGCACGCCAATATAATATGAGGCATCGCCCAGGAATGTATGTACCGTATGTTCACCAACACTTAAACCAGCCGCAGCCAATGTATCCGGATGCACCAGCACATCATCCATGGCATGAATCGAACCGGCCTGGCTGAGCAATTCAGATGCACGCGCCCACATGCCTTCACGATAGAGGGAGTAACGACTCACCACATCCAGTTCAAAGCTGTCCGCTGATTTCGCAGGCAATACTTCAGCACCCTTGTTGCGAGCCGGAGCAATCAGCACGCTGTCCTGCTCAGTAGCATCCCATGCCTTGGCCAGTTCAGGAATGCGTGCAATGGTCGCTTCACGCAATTCATCCAGATTGACCACCGGCACATTGCCACCGCCCATCACCTGCACCATGCGCATCATCACTTTCCACAACGGGCGTTCCTGACCTAAGGATTTAATCGGATTGCCAGCCACACGAATGCGGCCTTCCATATTTACAAACGAGCCTTCGATTTCTGCATAGGCTGCCGCTGGCAGTTGCACGGCAGCATAGTCGCTAATCTGGCCAGCAATCGCGCCAATCTGCACCAACGGTACTTTGGACAGTGCCGCTCTGGCTGCTGACGGGAATAAACCATCACCAATCGGATCACTACCGACCAGAATCAATGCATCCAGTTCACCTGCCGATGCAGATGCGAACAATTCACCGGCGCTAACCCGCACATCGCCAAAGGTGGCAGACAATACCTGCGTATTCATGCCTTCCGGAATCAGATTGCGCCCGTCATTGCCCGCCTCGGCGTGGCCACAGGCGCGCATCAACAGGTCCAGTCCATAAATCAGCGCGGCGGCATCTTCATGGCCGCGAATCTCTTCACCCACCAGCAAGGCACAGGAATCGGACATCAGCGCATCAGCCAACAGCTTGCCGGCTTCATGACGACCATCGACAGCGCCAATCCATGCATCGAATCCGGCCGCTGTTTTGCCCATCTGGCCGACCTGCTCCATGGCGCGGGCAATCACTGCCGGCCAGTCGCTTGGGCGAATAATGCTATCGTTATCAATGGCCATATTGGTGCGATAATTCATGGCACCAATACGGGAAACCGGTTTGCCGGCATTGCCGCGCTTGCGTAAACGCTGCATCAGCAATGGCAGGCGCTGTCTGAGATCACAGCCCAGCACAACAATCTGATCGGCCTCGGCAATCTGTGCCGTGGTCATCGATAAACCCTCTTCAAAGGCAAATGGGCGCATATCGCGGCGATGCAGATCATAGGCCACGCGCGCATCCGGGAACAGCGCATCACGCATCAATCGAATCGCCGTTTGCCCTTCCACACTCCAGTCGGGTGAGAAAATAATGCCGACGCGTTTGTCTTTCAGTAGTTCCGTCGTTCTGGCAAAAGCTTCGCCCCAGTCAGCGCTGACCAGTTCGCCATCGACGCGCACTTTGGGTTCCAGAATGCGATGTTCGGAACGGAAGGCATCATAGACATAACGACCGCGATCACAGATCCACGGCTCCGGGCTGCCATCAACTGGCTGAATACGCATCACTTCATCACCACGCGATTCAATCTGGATATCACAGCCATTCGGACACTGAGTGCAAGTGCTGTGGTGGCGAGTCATTTCCCACGGACGCGAGACATCATGCGAAGGCTTATCGAGCAACGCGCCAACCGGGCAAATATCCGGCAGGTTGCCTGAGAGTTCTGATTCCAACGCTTCTTCAACAATACCGTTAATGGTCATATGATCGGAACGATTCAAAATGCCGATATCGCCGGTGCCGGCCACTTCATCGGCAAAACGCACACAACGGGTGCAGTGGATGCAACGGGTCATGCAGGTATTCACAAACGGACCCAGATCATAATTGACCACGGCGCGCTTGGGCTCGGCATAACGGCCTTTGGACGTGCCATGTTCAATGGAATAATCCTGTAGTTTACAGTCGCCGCCCTGATCGCAGACCGGGCAATCCAGTGGATGATGAATCAACAGATATTCCATCACCATCTGACGATCTTTTTCCAGCGAATCGGTCGCCGTTTTGACTTTCATACCCTCGGATACCGGCGTGCAGCATGAAGCGGCAGGTTTGTTCCAGCCTTCAACTTCTACCAGACACATACGGCAATTGGCCGCCACCGACAGTTCCGGGTGATAACAGAAATATGGCACATCCACACCGTTCTCGCGGCAGGCTTCCAGAATACTGGTGCCCGGCGTTACTTCGACTTCCTGGTCGTTGATAAATAAAGAGGTCACGCATTCTCTCCCAGACAGTTCTCTCTCAAACAAGCCTGCACATCTTCAGGAAAATGTTTCAGTAATGATAATACGGGTGCTGCTGCACCTTCCGCCAGCGCACAAATCGTGCGTCCGGCCATATGCCTGGCCGCATCACCCAGCACAGTCACGTCATCCTGCGTGCCCTGGCCATTCTCCACCCGCGTAATTACACGTTCTAACCAGCCGGTGCCTTCGCGGCACGGCGTACACTGGCCGCATGACTCATGCGCATAAAAATGTGCCAGTCGGCGTGTCAAAGCCAACAGATCAGCCGTTTCATCCATCACGATAATCGCACCGGAACCCAGAAACGAACCTGCTTTCATAATATCATCATAGGTCAGCGGCACATCATAATGCTCAGCCGTCAACCACGGCGTGGAAGAACCACCCGGAATAATCACTTTCGGCACATCACCATGCTGCAAGCCACCACAGTAGTCCTCGATCAGAACCTTCATCGACGTGCCCATCGGCACTTCATAATTGCCCGGCTTGTTGACATGACCAGATACCGAGAAAATCTTGCAACCGGTATTATTCGGGATGCCGATGGACGCATGCCAGTCGCCACCAAATTCCAGAATTGCCGGCACCGTTGCCAGTGTTTCGACATTATTGACCACGGTCGGACAACCGTAAAAACCTTCAACAGCAGGGAATGGCGGTTTGAAACGCGGACGACCCGCCTTGCCTTCGAGCGATTCAATCAACGCTGTTTCTTCACCACAAATATAAGCCCCGGCACCACGATGCACGACCAGATTCATACTAAAACCACTGCCCAGAATATCATCGCCCAACAAATTGGCCGCATAGGCTTCATCAATGGCCGCATTGAGCACGTTCGTCTCATGCAGGAACTCGCCACGCACATAAATATAAGCATCTTTCACGCCGAGCGCAAAGCCCGCCATAATCATGCCTTCAATCAGCAAATGCGGATCGAAACGCATAATATCACGATCCTTGAATGTGCCCGGTTCGCCTTCATCAGCATTGCATAACAGATAGGTCGGCTTGCCGGTATTGCGCGGCACGAACGACCATTTCAGACCGGTAGGAAAACCTGCGCCGCCGCGTCCACGCAGGCCGGACGTTTTCATCTCATCAATAATTTTACTTGAACTGAATTCTTTCAATACTGTCGGCAGGAATGCATAAGCGCCGTGTTTGCGCGCCACCGCCAGGGTGTTCATGTCCGGCACATTGATATTATCAAAACAAATCTGTTTGACCTGTTTGGGATCAGAGGAAATCGTCACGATGCCGCTCCCTCTGCACGCTTTTCTGCAATCAGCGCATCCATGGAATCCGGCGTGACCTTTTCATGATAAGCGTGATTCACCTGCACCACCGGCGCACCAGCGCAAGCACCAGCACATTCCACCTCGGTGAGGGTAAACAGGCCATCGGGCGTTGTTTCACCCTGCTTGATGCCCAGCGTTTCACACATATGGGCAACCAGTTCATTGGCGCCATTGAGCA
>CAZDFL010000009.1:0-24803 GCA_964504835.1 uncultured Zetaproteobacteria bacterium | reverse complement strand
CGCAGCAACTGTTCGTATTTACCGCCCTGTTCGGCATGTTGGCCAAAATCGCCAAGGCGGACGGTGTAGTGTCCGATGAAGAGGCAAGGGTCATCAAATCGTTCATGGATCAGCTCGGCCTGGATGAACAACGTAAACAAATAGCTGGCATGATCTTTTCCAAAGCCAAGGATGATGACAGCTCTGTGTATGATTATGCCGCTCAGTTTGGCGAAGTTTATGCTGCCAATAAAGATATGCGGGTAATCGCATACCGGATTCTGTTTGCCGTAGCGGCAAGCGATGGGGAACTGCATCCAGAAGAAGAAAAGATACTACGAGACATCATTGATCCGCTCGGTCTGGATGCGTCCATGTATCACCTTTTCGAGGCAGAGTTCTTTGGCAAAATGCAGTCGCTGGATGAACATTATAGCCTGCTCGATTGCAGCCCGGAATCATCGGATGCTGATATCAAACGCGCCTATCGTAAAAAATGCATTGAATATCATCCGGATAAAATCATGTCCAAAGGGTTGCCCGATTCTTTTGTACAATTTGCCGATGAGCAAATGAAAATGATCACCTGCGCCTACGACCAAATCAAAAAATCTCGCCCTGGTCTGACATAAGGTATGGATGATCACCCTCATCGGGCTGGCGACATCAGCCAAAAAAGGCATCCAAGGAGCCACTTGCAAAAGTCGTGAGCGGCAATCTGTTCGGGATGGGCCTACAGGTTGATTTACTCTGCGTACGATGTGGTGAAAAAGCTTATGATTTTATCAACTCAATCGTATTGCCGTCCGGATCACGACAAAAAAGAGCGGCGCGACCGGATTTGCTGGTCGTGTATTGGATATGCGCCACATCGAGGCGCTGGCCAATCGCATCAAAATCATGTGTGTGTAGCGCCACATGATGATCTCGACCGCCATGTTGCGGTTGTTCACAGCCGACATACGGATTATCCAGCAACATCAGATGAATCTGCTGGCCAGCCTCCAGGCCAAACCAGAGGCCATCGAAACTAAGATCGGGGCGTTTAATGCGGCAAAGACCCAGTATCTGTTCATAGAATAAAGCAGATCGCTGCAAGTCGGACACGATCAGGCCGATATGTGCTATGTTCATCATTTCCCCCATAACCAGGCTGCACCACGCACACCGGATGAATCGCCATGCAGTGGCGGCAATAGCTGCGTGCGCACGTCATCTGAAAACACATAAGCTTGCCACCGTTTCGGCACCTGTTGATAAAGCGCATCAATATTTGAAAGGCCGCCGCCAAGTACAATTACATCTGGATCAACTATGTTGATCACCATAGCCAGCGCCCGAGCCAGCCGATCACAATAGCGCACCAGCGTAACCCGACAAGCCGCATCTGTTGACGTCGCAATAGCCTCGGCATCCAGATGCTGGCCTGTTATGCTCGTATGATCTGCCGCCAGCGCCGGGCCGGACAACCATGTTTCAATGCAGCCACAGCTGCCGCAATAACAAGCCGGGCCGGGCAATTCGGACGGGTTGGGCGCAGGTAGAACATTATGCCCCCATTCCCCGGCAATATGATTGGCACCGTCCAGCACCTGTCCATTGACCACAATACCGCCGCCCACACCGGTACCGAGAATCACACCGAAAACCACCGCGCGGCCTGCACCGCTGCCATCAACCGCTTCGGACAGGGCAAAGCAGTTGGCATCGTTGCTCAAACGAATCTCACGCCCGAGCACTCGTTCGATATCCTGTTGCAGAGGCAAACCGTTCAGGCAGGTGGAGTTACAGTTTTTCATGTGCCCTGTTTGGCAAGAAACCGCGCCCGGCGTGCCGATACCAACGCTACCCGTAGCGCCGAGCCTGACTTCCGCCTGCTGTACCATCTCGGCAATCAGGGCAATCGTCGCCTGATAATCGCCCGACGGGGTCGAACGTCTGAAACGCATCAGCTCCACACCCTGCGCATCGAGCGCAATCAATTCGATTTTGCTACCGCCCAGATCAATGCCGATTCTCATGATGTGAGAAACTATTCATCCTGATCGATAATGAAAAGTTTTGACTATACGTTATTGTCGAAAGACATTCTTGCTGCAACAATGCGGGGCATGACAACTGCACAGATACTGGATGGAAAAGCACTGGCTGCGCGTATGCGCGGAACACTGACTGAAGAAGTTGCCGAGTTGACTGAAAAACACGGGCGTGCGCCCGGTTTGGCGGTGATTCTGGTGGGCAGTGATTCGGCTTCGCAGGTCTATGTGCGCAATAAAAAGGATGGTTGCGAGAAGATGGGCATTGCCTCGTTCTCGCATGAGCTAAACGCAGATACAACGCAGCAGCATTTGCTCGGCTTGATTTCAGAACTCAATGCTGACCCGAAGGTGGACGGCATTCTGGTGCAATTACCAGTGCCCGAACACATCAACCCGGACTCGCTGATCGAGGCGATTGATCCGGGCAAGGATGTCGATGGTTTTCACCCGTATAATGTCGGGCGACTGGCGGCGCGCAAACCGGCACTGCGCTCCTGCACTCCGTTCGGCTGTATGAAGCTGCTGGAAGAAACCGGACTGGATTTGCATGGCAAGGAATGCGTAGTGGTCGGCGCATCGAATATTGTTGGCCGTCCGATGGCGCTGGAGTTATTGCTGGCCGGAGCGACTGTAACCATCGCCCATAAATTCACCCGTGATTTGCGCAACCATATTGAACGAGCGGATATTGTCGTGGCTGCGGCGGGTAAACAGGGCTTGATCAAGGGCGAGTGGATTAAGCCGGGCGCAACTGTCATTGATGTCGGCATCCATCGTCTGGAAGATAGAACTCTGACCGGCGATGTTGAATTTGAAGCAGCATCCAGGCGCGCAGCCTGGATTACGCCAGTGCCCGGAGGCGTTGGCCCGATGACCATTACCATGCTGCTAGCCAATACCGTTGAAGCATTCAAATCGCATGTCGGCGATGACTGACTCGTATATTTAAAGGACAATCATGACTGAATTACTAAAAACACCGTTGTTTGATGCGCATATGGCGCTGGGCGGCAAAATGGTGCCGTTCGCCGGTTTTTCCATGCCGGTACAATATCAAAACGGCGCGTTGAAAGAATATACCTTCGTACGCGAGGGCGGCGCGGGGCTGTTTGATATCACCCATATGGGGCAGGTGCGCGTGACAGGCAATGATGCGCTGGCATTTTTGCAATATGTCAGCACCAATGATGTATCGAAACTGGCCGAAGGGCAGGTGCATTATTCTGCGCTGCTTAATGATGGCGGCACATTTATCGATGATATCACCACCTACAAGATTTCCGATGTCGAATATTACCTGTGCATCAATGCCGCCAACCGGCATAAGGATGTAGCGCATTTGCAGGCGCAGGCTGAACGTTTTGATGTCCGCGTGGTGGACGAATCCGATGATACAACGCTGCTGGCTTTGCAGGGCGCGGCGGCGCAGGCGGCATTGCAGCCGCTGGTGGATGGTGATCTGGAGTCCATTGCTTATTATAAATTTGCCCAGGTTCATGTGAACGGAAGCAGTGCGATTGTATCGCGCACCGGTTATACAGGTGAAGATGGTTTCGAGATTTATATTCCCAACGCCATGGCTGTGGATGTGTGGAAGCAATTGCTGGATAACGGAGCGCAACCGATTGGTTTAGCTGCCCGCGATATGCTGCGCACCGAAATGGGTTATGCACTCTACGGGCATGAGATTTCCGATGCGGTCACGCCGGTAGAAGCCAAACTGATGTGGATTACCAAACTCGATAAAGGTGACTTTATCGGCAAGGCTGCCGTAGAAGCGCGCCGGGCTGCTGGAGCGAAGCAGCGTTTGATTGCGTTGAAATTAACCGGACGCGGTATTCCGCGCGAGCATTATAAGGTGTGTGTCGATGCTCAGGAAAGTGGTGAAATCACCTCCGGCATGCATTCGCCGATGGCCGGCGGGGTTGCGCTGGCCTATGTAAAACCCGAACATGCGGCTTCGGGCGATTTGAGTGTGGAAATTCGCGGCAAACAAGTCGCCGCTGAGCGCACCACGCTGCCATTCGTGCGCAGCAATGTAAGAAGATAAGAAGGGAGTAACCATGACAATTCCTGCTGATTTAAAATTTACCAAAGACCACGAATGGGTGCGCATCGACGGCGACACAGCCACCTTTGGCATCACCGACCATGCCCAGGAAGCACTCGGCGATATCGTTTTTGTCGAACTGCCAGAGCTTGGCCGCGCCATTGAGGCTGGTGAAGCCTATGCCGTGGTGGAGTCGGTCAAGGCGGTGTCCGATGTTTATGCACCGGTTGGCGGTGAAATTATCGAAGTGAATGAAGCGCTCGAAGGCGAACCGGAAAAGGTCAATACCGACTCGTACGGTGCTGGCTGGATTGCCAAAATACGTATCGGCGAAGGCCAGACAGAACTACTCAACGATGACGAGTACACCACCTTTTTAGAAGAATAAAACCAACACAGGCCTTTCACCACGAAGAGCACGAAGAAAATCAAAGGGCAAGACTGGAAAGGGTTTTCTTCGTGCTCTTCGTGGTGATTGCTTTTGACTATCCCGAATTGAACGACAACCGTTAGTGAGTAATCCATGAGATTTTTACCCCATACAGATACAGATAGAGCATCCATGCTGGAGGCCATTGGCGTGGTCGGCATGCGCGATTTATTTGCCGATATTCCGGCAGACTTTCATCTGGAGCCCGGCGACCTGAATTTGCCGGAAGGCTTGTCGGAAGCGGCGATTGTGCGCAAGTTCACGCAGGCGGCGGATAAAAACCGTAATGCGTCCAATAGCGCCTATTTTCTGGGTGGCGGCACCTACCACCATTTTGTACCTGCCGTGGTCGATTATGTGATTTCACGCGGTGAATTTCTGACCGCCTATACCCCTTATCAGCCGGAAATTTCGCAGGGCACATTGCAGGCGCTGTTCGAGTTTCAAAGCATGATTGCGCGTTTAACCGGCATGGATGTGGCCAACGCCTCAATGTATGAAGCAGCCACGGCCACCGCCGAAGCCGCTCTGATGGCGCGCCGCGTAACACGCAAACAGCGTGTTGTGATGGCTGGGTCGGTCAATCCACGTTATCGCAGCGTGACCAACAATTACCTTTCCCGCCTCGAAGGTGAATACGCCGAAGTGGCGATGGATGGCTTTGACACGGATGTGGATAAACTGATTGCCGCTATTGATGACAAAACCGCCTGCGTGATTGTGCAATACCCCGATTTTTACGGTTCGGTGTACGACCTTGCTGATTTGCGAGCCGCTTGCGATGCCAATAAATGTTTGATGGTGGTGGCCTTTTCCGATATTTCCGCCTTTGCCCTGATCGAATCACCCGGCGCGTTGGGTGCTGATATTGCGGTCGGTTCCGGCCAGTCGCTCGGTATTCCGATGGGGTATGGCGGGCCGCACCTGGGGCTGTTCGCCTGCAAGCAGAAATTCGTGCGTCAGATGCCGGGGCGTGTCTGCGGCATGACGCATGATGCCGACGGCAAGCGCGGTTTTGTGCTGACTCTCTCTACCCGCGAACAACATATCCGACGCGAAAAGGCGACCAGCAATATCTGCTCGAATCAGGGTTTGATGTGTACCGCAGCCGCAACCTATATGACCCTGATGGGCGATGCCGGGCTGGCTACAGTGGCGCGCCATTCGGCGGCTGCATTGCAATCGCTGATTGCGAATCTTCCCGACCATGTCGTTGCAACGAACGGTGCGCATTACAATGAAACAGTGTTACGTTTCACCGATCATGATGCGCGTGAGCGTTTCCTCAAGGCAGCACAGGCTGATGATATCTTTGGTGGCGTTCCGTTGGAGCGCATTGATCAGAATGCAGATCCACGTCACCTGCTGGTAGCGACCACTGAAATGCTCGAACAGGATGACATCAACCGCTATCTGACAGCGCTGGAGGCATCCAAATGAACGCATCTGTTGCCAACAATTACTCCGCCACGGCGGGCATCCAGCATGAAGAAGCTCTGCTATTTGAGCATACCCATGAAGCACCATCCTCCATCAACCTGCCCGGCGTCGATGGCGATATTCCGGCTGAACTGGCTGCTTTTTCCCGCGCGACTCCAGCCAACATCCCGGGTTTGTCGGAGCCGGAAACCGTGCGTCATTTTGTACGTTTAAGCCAATGGAATCACGGCATTGAAACCGGCTTTTATCCGCTCGGTTCCTGCACCATGAAATACAATCCGCGCGTCAATGAACAGGTTGTTCGTTTGCCGGGGCTAGCACATATTCACCCGGATCAGCCCGATGAAACGGTGCAGGGGGCGCTGGAACTGCTGTATGAATTGCAACAGTGGCTGGCTGAAATTTCCGGCTTTTCGCATATCACGCTGCAACCTGCCGCAGGCGCACACGGTGAACTGACCGGCCTGATGATGATTCGTGCCGCACTCGATGCGCGCGGTCAGCAGCAGCGTAGAAAAGTCCTGGTACCCGATTCAGCCCACGGCACCAACCCGGCCTCTGCCGCCCTGTGCGGTATGTACTCGGTCGAATTAAAATCCGGTGCGGATGGCCGCATTGATCTGGACGAACTCAAACGTCATTTGGATGATGATACGGCGGCACTGATGATGACCAATCCGAATACCGCTGGCGCATTTGAATCGGACATTCAGGAAATCTGCCAACTGGTGCACGATGCCGGTGGCTTTGTGTATGGCGATGGCGCCAATCTCAATGCGCTGGTCGGCGTGGCTCGCCCCGGCGATATGGGTATTGATTGTCTGCATATCAATGTGCACAAAACCTTCTCCACCCCGCATGGCGGCGGCGGCCCCGGTGGTGGGCCTGTGGCCGTCAATGATACGCTGGTACCTTTCCTGCCCGTGCCGCGCATTGAAAAACATGGCGATACCTATGCACTGTTGCAGGCCGACGATACATCGATTGGCCCGGTGCTCGGCAGTATTGGCCAGACCGGCGTATTATTGCGCGCTGCCGCTTACATCGCTGCGTTCGGAAAGAACCATCTGCACAAAATCGCTGAAGATGCCGTGCTCAATGCGAATTATGTATTGAGCAAGTTGAAAGATGCCTATCACGTACCGTTCGATGGCCTGTGTAAACATGAATGTTTATTGACGGATGCATATCAGGAAAAACACGGTGTTAAAACGCTCGATATCGCCAAACAACTGATTGATCTGGGTTTTCATCCCATGACCGTTTATTTCCCGCTGATCGTGCATGGTGCCATGTTGATTGAACCGACCGAAACCGAATCACGCGAGACGTTGGATACTTTTTGTGATGCCATGCTGGAAATAGCGGCGCAATGTGAGGCGGGCGACACAGACATGCTGCATGAAGCGCCAGTCAAACCGTTCCGGCGCAGACTCGATGAAACACAGGCTGCCCGAAAGCCGGTACTGGTCTGGCCAAAATAATACCTCAGTGCATGCCGGGGCTGGAAGTGATTGCGCTCGAAGGAGAGGACGATGAATAATCATGCCCCTGATGACACAGATCATGTGAGCGATCTGCTGCCCAGCCCAAATGACACGGAAGCGAACAAGAAAATTGCCACGCTGGTCTATGCCTTGCAGGCCATATCATTCCTGCTGGCGGTTACATTTATTGCTGCAGTTATTGTCAATTATGTAAAAAAAGATGATGTGGCCGATACCTGGGTGGCATCCCATTTCCGCTGGCAGATTCGTACCTTCTGGTTTGCGCTGTTGTGGACTGTGCTTGGTTTTATCACCTTGCTGCTGGGCATCGGTTACCTGATCCTGATCGCCGTAGCGGCGTGGGTAATATACCGCATCGTCAAAGGCTGGCTGGCGCTGGCTGACAACAAGCCGATGTACTTGGAAGGCTGATGTTGCCGAGCCGGTGACTGGATGATCATTGCGTTTTGGCTTATCTTCGCCTTAAAGATGTTTCAACGCTTATGGTCGAGGCATTCCTTGTTTGACCTCGAATATCCAATAACAAGGAAATCAAGGGCGTATACAGGAGAGTAATACGTGGAAAATCAAACCTGTTATTACGTTAAGTTTTTTCAGAAAGAAAACTTGCTACAGATACAGCGGTTGATGGGAATTCTCGCAAGAGTTTTTTATCTTGTGTAATGAGTGGGGCATTAAGGTGGTGGGCTAAGGCAATAAACTCACAGTCATATGATGAGCAACTACTTTTATCTACCAGGGCAAGGACTTGCGAGGAAGAAATATCAAATTCATTATGAATCATGATTGATTCAGCCTTCTCTTGAAGTTGCAGAGCCTTCTCAAGCGCAATGATTTCTTTTCTCAGATAAAGTGCGAGGACATTTCGGAATTCACTTTTCCACAGTGCCGGGGCAACCCAATGTGAGTCCAGCTTATACAGAGAATCAACTGAGTCTGAATATGGCGTTGGAAGCAATAGGTAAGTAATAATATTTGTGTCTACAACAATCATGGCCTGCCTTCATTAATGGCTTGATCAATATCATCTGTCGTAATGACATTAGAGCTTATTTGGGAACGAAGGATTTGAATGCTACTAAGGGTATCTTCTGAAGAAATTTTCCTGGGAAGCAAGATGCGCTTTAGAGATACAATAACTTCGCTATTAATGCTTCTATGGTGTTGTTTAGCAATATATTTAAGTTCATGATAGAGATCATCAGGAATGTTTTTTATGGTTAAAGCTGGCATTAAATCATCTCCAGGAATAAATGGTTTCATTATGGTTGCATTGTGCGATAAACTGCCAGAAATTCCTGACCAGTCAAATCGAGAGGGACTTCCGTTCGCTGCGCGCTCTCCATCGTTAATACTTACACTTTTGCAGTAATTGCCACAGGCGTTCGCCGACTGGGCCCATGGGTTCGCCAGCGCGGCGAAATAAATACATGTCGATCTTGAGCGGTTCCAGCCTCGGGCCGGAGAGGGTCAGCAACCGACCATCGGCCAGTTCTTCGGCCACGCGGTGGCGCGGCATGCGACCCCAGCCGCCGCCGGAGAGAATCATGCGTTTCTTCATATCGAAATCGTTGACCAACCATTGCGATGCGCCTTCGAGCAGACCGGCGCTCTGTTTCGGGCTGTTGCAACTGGTATCGCGTACAACCACCTGCACGTAACGATCCAGATCGGGCGCGCTGATGTCAGGGTGCCTGCTGGCCAGCGGAAAACCGGGTGAGATGACGCTGACCATCTCGGTGGAAGTCAGGCGCACCTCTTCGGTATGATCGACCGGCATATAACGCTCGGCAATGGCGAAATCGACGCTTTTCTCCAGTAACCGCTCCAGCGTGCCGCCCATATTCTCGATTTGCAGACTCATGCGCGTGGCCGGTGCGGATTCGGAAATCTGTTTGATTACATCCACCACCTGCTCCACCGGCGCAATGGCGCTGAGCGCAATCGAAATCTCGGTTTCTTCACCCTGCGCGAAATGGCCGGCGATACTCGAAATCTCTTCACTACGGGAAAGGATGCTCCTGGCCTTGCCGTAAATCACCTGCCCCTCAGCAGTCAGGGCAGGGCGATAACCTTGGCGGTCAAACAGGGATATGCCCAGTTCCTGCTCCAGATTTTTGATGGCGATACTGATAGCTGACTGACTGCGATAAAGCGATTCGGCGGCGGCATGAAAGCCGCCCGCATCCACTACAGCGCATAAGGCGCGTAACTGATCCAGCGTCATACGCATAAGCATGATTGATTCGATTTATTAATCAAGTCTATCGGTTTTTTATACTTTTATTAAATCATCATCGTGGCGAGTATCTCCCCAACTGAAACAGGAGCGCCCATGCTGCGTAATACATCCACATCATATGGCTTCATATCCATTGCTCTGCACTGGCTGATGGCGGCGGGCATGTTCAGCATGTTTGCGCTGGGCTTCTGGATGACCACGCTCACCTACTATGATCGCTGGTATCACGATGCCCCGGAAATTCACAAGGCTATCGGGGTACTGTTGCTGTTGCTTCTATTGTTCCGGTTCGTCTGGCGCTTGATCAATACGCGCCCGGAATTGATGGGCGCGTGGTGGGAAAAGATGGTCGCGCTAAGCGTGCATCGCTTGCATTATGTGCTGATGTTTACTGTAATGATCAGCGGTTATTTAATTCCGACCGCAGAAGGGGTCGGAATTGATGTGTTCGGTCTATTCACCATGCCCGCCACGTTCACCTTCGACAAACAACAGGCTGATTTGATTGGAAAAATACATTGGGGCACTGCCTGGGCTATGATGGGGCTGGCCGGATTGCATGCAGCAGCGGCACTGAAACATCACTGGATTGATAAAGACGTTACGCTGTTGCGTATGCTGGGCGTATCCCAAAAAACCAAGGAGAATAGAAAATGGTATTGAAAACACTGATTGCGGCGACGTTGCTGTTCATCACATCCATGCCGGCGCAGGCCGAGCAATATGATATTGATATCAAGGGTCAGCACGCCTTTATCCAGTTCAAGGTCAAGCACCTGGGTTATAGCTGGCTACTCGGTTCATTCCGCAACTTTGACGGTCATTTCTCTTATTTCGAGCGCAAACCAGAGAAAAACAGCGTCACTATTACCATTGATACGGCCAGCCTCGATACCAATCATGCCGAACGCAACAAGCATTTACGCAGCGCCGACTTCTTCGATGTGGCGAACTACCCCAAGGCCACGTTTGTCAGCACGTCCTATGAATCGACCGGCAAGAAAACAGGCCTGCTGAAAGGAAAACTGAGCCTGCACGGCGTGACCAAAAACATCACCATTGCGGTGACGCAGATCGGCACCGGAGCTGATCCGTGGGGCGGTTATCGCCGTGGCTTTGAAGGGCATACGACATTGCATTTATCCGACTACAAGATGAAAAAGAGTGGCATGCTGGGTGCAGTTTCAGAAAACGTGGAAATATTTCTGTCTATCGAAGGGGTGCGCACCAAGCTGTTTTGAAGCAGTGTTGATAACCCCTGCATAATTCACCAATCGTGCAGGTTGTTTGTTTCATGTTAACCACGGAGGAAAAAATGAAAAAATATTTGCTGATATGTGCTGCGCTTCTGGCGCTGGCTTCTACACAGGCGCTGGCTGAAGGCATGGGCCATCACGGTGGTATGCATCACATGCTCAAACAGGCTGATGCCAACCATGATGGTAAAACGACGAAAGCCGAGTTTTTGGCTGCTTCAACCCAACGGGCGGAAAAACGCTTTGCGCACATGGATGCCAATAACGACGGCGTACTGGATGAGAAAGATCATCAAGCCCATTTTGATAAAATGGATGCAAATCACGATAACATGATCAGCCGGGATGAATTTACCGCATTTCATAAAAAGATGCGCAAACAGCATCACAAAAAGGGAGGGGGTCATGAGTAAAGCAACGATTGCAGCAAAAGAACCGGCCATTCTGAGGCTGGAGCCAGGCACATATTACTGGTGCGCCTGCGGAAAATCAAAAAACCAACCATTTTGCGATGGCTCGCATGAGGGCAGCGAATTCACGCCGAAGGAAATCATCATCACCGAGGCTCGAAACGTCGCCCTGTGCCAGTGCAAACAAACCCGCAACCCGCCCTTTTGCGACGGTACTCACGTCGAGTTATAAAAAGACAGTCAAAACCTTTTTCACTGTGGTAAAAGATTCTAAACAGTAGCAAATGGAGAATATATGGCACAACTACGCATGAATGTGCAGGCGCCGATTGAGCGCCTGTTTGCAGAGCGCTGGAGTACACGCGCCTTTGATGGCGATAAAGTGGTCAGCCGCGATTTGATTGCATCGTGCCTGGAAGCGGCGCGTTGGGCGCCATCCTGCTATGGCGAGGAGCCGTGGCATTATATTGTTGTGGATCGTTTTGCGGACAAGGCGGACTGGGACAAGGTGCTCGAAGCGCTCGCGCCCGGCAATCAGCTATGGGCAAAGCATGCGCCGGTATTGATTGTCGCCGCCGCGAACCCGACCTTTTCTCACAATGGTAAGCGTAACCGTTGGGCCGAGTTTGATACGGGGCAAGCTACCATCTGCCTGTGCCTGCAAGCCGCCTCACTGGGGCTGGCCAGCCATCAGATGGGCGGATTCGATCCTGAATTGCTGAAACAGTCATTCGGAATTCCGGCTCAGATGCATGTGATGAGCGTAACCGCGATCGGTTATGCCGCTGCGGCGGAAAATCTGGCTGAAGATTTACAGGGCGTGGAAGCAGCACCGAGAACGCGTAATGCTTTGACCGAAATTGTACATGCCGGCGCTTGGGGCAAAGCATGGCAACCGCCGGCAAATGCTGGCTGGGAAGCACGTTATCAGGAGACCTCGGTGGAACGATTGCCCTGGTTTCATCATGGTCTGGATGCGGATTTTGAACAGGCGCTGGAGCGATTTGAGATCACAGTCGGCAAGGCGCTCGATATTGGCAGCGGCCCCGGCACGCAGGCAGTTGCATTGGCCAAGCGTGGCTTTGCGGTCACTGCCAGCGATGTGTCGCACACTGCCATTGAATCTGCCCGCTTACTGGCTGAGGAGGAACAGGTAGACATCGAATTCCATGTCGATGATGTGCTGAACAGTTCCTTGAATGGTCCGTTCGATCTGATTCTGGATCGTGGTATTTTTCACTGCTTCGACAAGCCTGATGATCAGCAGGCTTATCTTTCCACGGTGCAGCGCTTGCTGAAAGCGGATGGATTGTTGTTGCTTAAATGCTTCCATCAGGATGAAACGCGCGAACAGGGCCCGCCGGGGCGTTATGGGGAAGCCGATATCCGCCGCTACTTTGCTGATGGATTCGAACTGATTGAGGCGCATGACACACTGTTTTCAGCAACCGGGCAGGATGAACCGCCCAAAGCACTATTTTGCATCATAAGAAAAACATAAAGTAACGACATAACATTTGGACGTGCGGCTTTAGCCGCGCCAAACTCTCAGGAGCTAAAATGAACACAGCAGCTCACGCTATTGTCAATCTGCTGCTGTTTCGCAAATCGCTGCGCAAAACACATGCAGCGGCCATTGTATCCGGCGCACTGCTGCCGGATGCGCCGATGTTTATCTTCTATTTCTGGGCCAGATTGCAGGGCTTGAGCGAGCGGGTTATCTGGCGCGACAGCTATTACGATGCAGGCTGGCAAAACCTGTTCGATGCGTTTCACTCCTTCCCGCTGCTGGGGCTGGCATGGTTACTGGCCTGGCGCGCGCGCATGCAGGCGCTCTCTGTGTTCTTTGCCAGCATGGTGTTGCATTCGGTATTCGATTTTCCATTGCATCACGACGATGCCCATCGCCATTTCTGGCCGTTATCCGATTTCCGTTTTGCCAGCCCGATTTCCTACTGGGATCCGGCCCACTACGGCCAGTTTATGGCACCGCTGGAATTGCTGGTCGTGGTGGCTGGCGGGGCATGGTTATTACGCACATCCGAATCGACAACACTGTTTCGCTGCGTGGCTGCGATACTCTTTATCTATCTCGCCTTTTGGGCGGCTGCTGTGGTGATCTGGAGATAGAAATCAATATAGGGAGAATCATATGGGTATGTTAATCAATGGATTTTGGGAAACAGACGATGGCAAGTGGGCGTCAAAGGACGGTAAATTTCACCGTGCGCAATCCAGCTTTCGTTGCAAAATCGGCGATGACTGTTTTCCGGTCGAGCGGGATCGTTATCATCTGTATGTCAGCCTGGCATGTCCGTGGGCGCACCGCACGCTGATTTTTCGCCAGTTAAAGGGATTGGAAGAGATCATTCCGGTCACCATCGTGCATCCGCATATGCTGAATTACGGCTGGCAGTTCGCCGAGCCGGAACCGTTATATGGTTTCACCCATGCCCATCAACTTTACAGCAAAGCCGATGCGCATTATTCAGGCCGCGTGACCGTTCCGATCCTGTGGGACAAAAAACAGCAGGCCATCGTCTGTAATGAGTCCGCTGAAATTATTCGTATGTTCAATTCGGCTTTTAATGAACTGACGGGTAACCGCGATGACTATTATCCAGTCGAGTTGCGCGATGATATTGATGAAATCAATGCCTTCGTCTACGACAACATCAATAACGGTGTGTATAAATGCGGTTTTGCCACCACGCAGGATGCTTATGAGAGCGCTTTCGATCAGCTGTTCGCAGCCCTCGATACGGTGGAATCCAGACTGGCAACACAGCGTTATCTGGTCGGCAATCAGCTTACCGAGGCCGACTGGCGTTTGTTTACCACGCTAATTCGCTTCGATGCTGTGTATGTCGGCCACTTTAAATGCAACCGCAATCGCATTGTCGATATGCCGCAACTATGGGGATACTTGCGGGATCTTTATCAGCAGCCGGGCATTGAGCAAACGGTGAGCCTCGAGCACATCAAACAGCATTATTATTACAGCCACGCATCCATCAATCCGACCCGCATTGTGCCCAAAGGGCCGGAGCTGGATTTTCACCTGCCGCATCATCGTGCATCATTACAGGAGTCCGTATGAACAAGCCCGTCATTGCAGACAACAAGCCCGTCAAAGTCAATCTGGCCAAAGGGCAGGAATATCATTTCTGCACCTGCGGTAGGTCAAAAAACCAGCCATTCTGCGATGGTTCGCATGTCGGCACATCGTTTACACCGCGTGTCATTGTCTCCGACGAGGAGCAGGAAGCCTGGTTATGCGCTTGCAAACATACGCGCAACACGCCTTTTTGCGATGGTTCACATAAGCAGTTTTCGGATGATCAGGTGGGTGAAGAGGGGCCTGGCATCCAGCCAAAAGAATCTGAATTGCCGACTGCTGTCCCGACTGCGGAAGAGCCGAGCGTCACCTTGATTCATCAATTGGCCAGAGGGGGTTTATCCACACTGGGTCATCACGGTCCAATGACCTCGATGGGCATTCCACGTCATCAACTGCCGCATTGGGACGGGTTGCAAATCATGACGGCGCAGATGGCCGATAAACCGCTGATAGAAGATCAGGGCGTTGGTACGGAATTAATAATCGGGCCGGAAACAAAAAAACCGCTGATATTAAAACATCCGCTGTTTGTATCGGATATGAGTTTTGGTGCCTTGTCCGAGGAGGCCAAGGTTGCACTGGCCCGAGGAGCGGAACTGGCGGGCACCGGCATCTGTTCCGGTGAAGGGGGTATGCTACCCGAGGAACAGGCAGAAAATTCACGCTATTTTTATGAGCTGGCCAGTGCGCAGTTCGGTTATCAGGAAAAACTGCTGGAACGTGTTCAGGCCTTTCATTTCAAAGGTGGGCAAGGTGCAAAGACGGGCACCGGAGGACACCTGCCGGGCAACAAAAACAGGGGCAAGATTTCACAGGTCAGGAATATCCCCGAAAGCCAACCGGCGGTATCGCCACCCACATTCAAAGACCTCGACTCAGCATCGGATTTCAAGCATTTTGCGGATCGGGTCAGGGAAATCACAGGTGGAATCCCGGTCGGTTTTAAATTAAGCGCCAACCACATTGAGCGCGATATCCAGTTCGCACTCGATGCCAGCGCAGACTACATTATCCTGGACGGGCGCGGCGGCGGCACGGGTGCTGCTCCGGAGATATTCAGGGATCATATCAGCGTACCCACCATTCCGGCCCTGGCCAGAGCCCGGCGCTATCTGGATGAGCAGCATGCCAGTGGTCGCGTGACACTGATCATTACGGGTGGTTTGCGCCTTCCCGTCGATTTTGTCAAAGCGCTGGCTCTGGGTGCGGATGGCATTGCGATTGCTAACAGTGCGATGCAGGCCATCGGATGTGTTGCGGCAAGAATGTGCCATACGAATAACTGTCCGGCAGGTATTGCCACGCAAAAACCCGAACTGCGTCAGCGACTCGATATAGAAGCATCGGCAGTTCGGTTACACAATTTTTTCAATGCTTCAGTGGAATTGATGCAGGTGATGGCTCGCGCCTGCGGCCACGACCATTTGAATCAGTTTAGCAAAAATGATCTGGCAACCTGGCATCACGATCTGACGCTGTTATCGGGCGTGACATATTCAGGTTTTACAAACCCGAACGATATCGAGGGGCTTTCATCATGAGCGTCACCATTCATTCCGCTATCAACGTGCCCGAAGGTGATGGCGTTACTGTTAAACGACTGATGCCGGTGCACGGGCTTCGCAACTTCGATCCGTTTGTGTTGTGGGATCATTTCGATATTTCCGGCGGCGGGTTTCCTGATCACCCGCATCGCGGTTTCGAGGCTATCACTTATCTGTTCGACGGCGGTATGAATCATACGGATAATCTTGGCAACAAAGGCGTAGTTCATGCCGGAGGGGCGCAGCGCTTTACAGCGGGACGCGGCATGGTGCATTCCGAATTTCCGGACGGGCGCGCCCACGGTATCCAGTTATGGATCAATCTGCCGAAACGTCTGAAATCCATTGCGCCGGCCTATCAGCAAGTGCAGGCCGATATGATTCCGGAAATTCAGCAGGATGGCGTCACCATTCGTACTATCGCAGGCAAGAGCAGTCGTCTTTCACTTACCCGCGCTGTTGCTTCGCTCTGGGGTGGGTCTGATCATAAACTTCCGTCAGTTTGGCGATATCCAGGTGCGTATAGCGCTCGGTGGTGGCCAGTGAGGCATGCCCGAGCAGCTCCTGAATAGCGCGCAGATCAACACCTCCGGCCAGTAAATGCGTGGCGAAAGAATGGCGCAAACGGTGCGGTGTCACAGATACATCGGCACCGGTTTGCAGGGCGCGATCCTTGAGCATGCGCTGCACGCTGCGAGCGGACAGACGCGTATTGCGATTGTTGAGAAAAACAGCTTGCTCTTCATTGGCGGCTATACGCTCGTCTAACCATGCTTGTACATACGGCACAGCGCCTTCGGGCAGCGGTACGATCCTCTCCTTGCGCCCTTTACCGAATACGCGCAATTCACGCTGATGCACATCCACGCCATCCAAATTCAGCCCCACCACTTCAGAGACACGCAGGCCGCAACCGTACATCACCGCCAACAGCGCCAGATCGCGCCCATCGCTGTTGCGATCAGTAGGCTGCATCAGTGCTGCCGTCTGCTCCGGCGGCAGGGCGCGTGGCAGTCGTTTGGCTTGTTTGGGCGGACGGATACCGGCGGCCACATTGGTTTCGCACAGGCCTGCTTGCACCGCCGCATCGAAAAAGCTGGAAACGGCTGATAAACGCCGGGCCAGCGTCGAGGCAGCTAAACCGGAGGCATGGCAGGCCACCAGCCAGTCCTGCACCTGCATGCGGGTGATGGTTTGCACGGGCGTTTGTTCGCCGCAGTGTGATGTAAAACGAGATAAATCGCGCCGATAGGCGGCAACGGTATGCTCCGAGGCCAAGCGCACATCGGCCAGTTCATGCAGAAAAGAGGCTACGGCCTCTTTGAGGTTCGGCTTAGTCTGCATCTCCACTCATGCCATCGGCGTCATTGTCCGCCACCTCAAATCGATTGCCACCCAGCGCCTTGGCCACATACATAGCCTGATCTGCACGGGCGATCAAATCTTTTACAGCCAGATCCTGTCCGGCAGTGGAAAAAGCCACGCCGATACTGATCGTCAGCGCTTGCTCATTATCTATCTTGTTGCTGGCCAGCGTATGTGCGGTCAGTCCGGCAACCTCACGGGCTTTCTCTTCAGAACATCCGGGCATGAGCAATACAAACTCGTCGCCTTCCATGCGAATCAGCGGATCGGTGGCACGCACATGCTGGCGCATTACCGTGCACACCATAGCCAGCGCCCGGTCAGCATCCGTTTCACCCACACGCTCGGCAAAAGCCTTGAACTGATCAATATCGGCATACAGACAAGCCACCTGTGTCTTGTTACCAAACCATTGCGACAAAGGCTGATGGCTGTGCGGTTGCAGAAAGCGGCGATTGTGACTGCCCGTAACCGCATCGGTGACGGATAAACGTGCCAGGTGTTCGCGCGCAATAGCATGCTCCATGGTCAAACCGACCACCTGAGCCAGATGTTGCAGAAAATCACTGCTCTGGTTCGGGGCAAAACGATCTCTGTCGACAGAACCCAGCCCCAGAATACCGAACGGCTTATCCTGTTCACCAAGTGTGAGCAGGGCGATTGAACCCATATGGCTGTCACGTTCTGTCAGCCAGTCAAACGTGTGCTCGGATGATAACTGCATCAGCCAGGTGCGCTTGCGATGCAGACCCATATTGGCAATTTCATCTTTTTCTACCCAGACCAGATCACGCTCAGATAAACCGTCAAGTTGATGGGCTCCGATAAAGCTGGAACGATCCAGCCAGAAGCGCACAAAATCCAGCTCGAAGCCGGAACGCAAGGCGCGCAGCAGCGTGAAGCAGAGGTCTTCAGGATCGGTGGATTTCAACACCTGTGATTCCAGTTCGAACATGCGGGAGAATAAACGCTCATTCTGCCGGAGCCGTTGCTTCACATCGGCAACATAGGCTTTCAATTCTCGATTTTCATCTGCCATTTTATGCAAGCGCCGACTCGACATATCTTCGACGCTGGTCACTGCCTTGGCCTCGTCTTGCTGTTGCCCACTCACGGCTTGAGTGATTCCTCAAGCAGAATTTTCCAGCCCTGATTGGCATTCGCCCGAGCCAGATAGACGCGCTTACGGCCCTTGTCGGCATAATTGTTGGAACGATAAGACTGGTCGAATTCAGCCACCACGACTTCACCTTCCGGCCATGGATTTGGATCATGAATCAGCGTCATATTGGTAAAGCCGACTTCGACAAAGTTCTTGTTGGCATTGACCCGACGTTTATAGCGCTTCCAGGCAGCTAAATCTCGTTTGCCTGAATGGAACTGACGATGGTAGTGAGACAAATATGCCTCTGTATCCAGCTGCGCCCAATCGCGTCGCCACGCTTCAATATCCCGTTTGACTGAGTCGAGCAACTGCTTTTTTCTGGCATCCTGATCAAAGACAAAATTCTCGCCGACAATCACCCAGCTATGGCGCAACTTCACATACCTGGACACCGTTAGCAGCCGGTCATTGGATAATGAGAAACAGCCGCGCGTATCCTGAGGAGGCCTGCGGCTGACACCCATAGGGTAACCATGCAGCCAGATACCGGAACCGTTTTTTTTGTGAAATACATCCAGTTCATTGGGATAATCAATCGGAAATGCAACCGGCCCATAGCGTGATTCCAGATTCTTGCCCTGGAGCTTTCGAACAAAGCGATAAACGCCATGCGGTGTCCGGCCATCACCGCGACGCTGCTTATCGCCAATCACCGTACCTGTCACGACATATTCATCGGTAACTTGTTTCAATCCGCCGCTGGCGGTTGGCGCATAGACAAACATCCGATTGCGGGCTTTATCAAACATAAACACATTGGCCACATTCGGGCCGGGCATCAGAATATCAACAGGATCGCCCACCTGCCGGTTCAGCCTGTCCATAAACGCGCGCAGGCGCGCATCAGCCTCACCAAGTCCATTATTCAAATCTGCCGAGGCAAGCAACTGCTCCTGCTTTTCCATACCATCGGCATAGATGCCTGCCTGTTGTACGGCATGAATGGCCTGCTGGCGATGTGCTTCGGCTTCCAACAGAGCGACCAATGGATCTTTGGCATGCTTCGCCGATGCCAACAGCATCAAAGCCTGATCAGGCTTGTCAGTTTTCAAAGCTACCGTAGCTTGCAAAATAGTGCGTTCCTGGCTCGACAAACTTCTGACCGCATTGGCCTTGCCATCCCGGAATGCCGTGGTGACCTGATCCCACTCTCCGGCAACTGCCAGCGACGAGCCTGATACCAGCCACAGCAGCAACCAGGCGATATGCATCCTGCTATTTAGAAGCTTCATAAATAATTTTCCACCCATCCTGGCTTTGTTTGAGTAACATCGTCTTGATGTCATCACTGTTAAACGAATCCGAGCGGAAATGTTGCAGGAAAACGAGTTTTATTTCACCATCCGGCAAGACTTTCGCGTCGATATTCTCCAGTGTCACCCTGATAAACGCTCTTTTTGTGATCACCCATTGCTTATAATGCTTCCATTGCTCCAGCGAATCAAAACGTGCTCCAAAATCAAAGACATCGCTGTACGATTTAAAATAGGCGGGTACATCCTGCCTGTTCCAGGACGAACGCCACGTTTCCACTGCTGCCATCGCAGCCTTGATCTCATCTTGTGTGCCGGAGACTTTAGGAACGCGCGGGGCTTCAGGTTTGCCTGCACTGTTATTCGGTGGAACGACCTGCTGTTCTTCTGTGTCTAACACAACGGCAGAGTCCGTGAGGGGTGATTGCTGCACCGATACAGGTACAGCTTGTTTGGCACCAACCATGGCAAGTTCCTGACTCTGCTGTGCTGTATTCGGAGAGGCGGCTGGTACGGGTTGCGCCTCAGGTTCGGCTTCGACCTGTTGATAATCGGCCTTGCGAATATGCAGCAAGCGCTCATAGCGTTGACGCAAAGCAGGGCGGCCATCTTCCTTCAGCGCTTTTCGATAAGCATCGGCAGCCAGCTTCACATACAAATCACCGATATTTTCATGCGCTGTCGCATAATCCGGTTTCAACTTCAGCGAGGCTTCCAGTTCTTTCACGGCAGCCCGGAAATCGCCCAGTTCATTATAAATCACGGCCAGATTGTTATGCGGCTCGGCCAGCTTTGGCTGCAAGGCAAGCACCTTGCCAAAGGATGCAATCGCATCGTGGAAACGGCGCTGTTTGGCCTGAGTCACACCCAGCAAAAACCAGACCTGAAAATTATCGGGGCTGCTTTTAACCAATTGCCTAAGTACGCCAATCGCATCATTTTCCCGCCCCTGTTCAATCAGCGACCGAGCATCACTTATGGAAGGATCTGTGCTCTGTGCAACGGTTTGATCTGCCAGGGCGTTACCGGAGGTCAACAGCAATGGCAGCAACAGGGAAATTATTTTTAGCATCGCAGTATCGTAACGGTGCAAATGACAGGGGCAACATCAGAAAAAAGGACGGCAACGAAATCCATGCGCTGTTGCTTCATGAGGTTACTTTACTTCGGGCTGGCACCACCCCGCCGGACAACACCAGCGTCATACCTTCCTCAACACTGATATCCAGATGTACCAGCTCTTCTGCCTCCACAAACAATAACCAACCGGTGGTAGGTAAAGGCGTGGAGGGTACAAAAACCGAAACGCACGGCTGGCTATCTGGAACCGCTAAAAGGGGGCTTTCGCCGGTGACAAAACCAAGCACCATGCTGCCCTTATGTGGAAAGGGCACCATCACCACTTCCTTGAATGCAGTTGAATTATCGCTGAATATAGCTTCCAGCAATTGGCGTGTGGCTTTGTATACAGTGCTAACCAGCGGAATGCGTTCCATCACCAAATCAATGAGGCGCAGAAAATAGCGCCCGATGAAATGCGTCACCAATGCGCCAATCACGATAATAAACAACAGGGCTAATACAATGCCCGTACCCGGTATATCCACGCCAAACAATAGTTCAGGCCGATATGCGGCAGGCAACAGCGCCACGGTTTTATCGGACATGTTGAGCAGCCAGTTGACCAGCGCCACGACCACCAGCAATGGCATCATAGCCACGACACCGGCCAGCAAATATTTACGCAATGCAGCGATCATCGGGACTCCGACAAACGAAGCCGCCCGGCTGTCTGAGCCTGATGCGAGCCGCCTCGCAATAACTGTTTAATCGATACCATCATGGCAGCATCCTCTTTTGTCAGGCGGCTTTCAAGAAATGCCACGCTTGCAGCCCGTGGGTGCGCAATAATAATGCAACGGCGCCCTTTCCTCACACAGGATCGAGCCTGCTGCCATGCCTTATCCATGGCTTCGAGCGTCATAATATGATCGAGAAAAATTTGTCGGGTTGCCCACTGCAAGCCCGAATCTGCTGCCACTTTTGCCGCCACGCTGTACCTGCTGGTGCGTGAATCGACAAAAAACAAGCCTTGCTGCCGGCATTGCTGCATCACCTGGCGCATCGGTTCTTCCTGTTGGGTTAATTTTGAACCCATGTGATTATTGACGCCCTCGACATACGGCACTTTTGCCAAATCACGCCAGAATGTATCATGCAAATCGCCGTCAGACATGCCCCCTATCAGAAATGTATCATCCATTTGCAAGGACGGATCTTCCGGCTGCATGGGCAGGTGAAGCATCACCACTTGTCCGGCCTGATGCGCCAGTCGCGCGGACTGTTTGGCATGCGGCGCATCAGGTAATACGGATATTGCCACCGGCACAGACAAGGCCAGCACCCGCTTCAAGGCCGCCAGATTATAACCGACATCATCGAGAATCAGCGCCAAACCACGATGCGCCGTCGGCTCTTTGAATTGCCCTGGTGATGGTGCTGGCGTGGGCGGAATTTTAACCACCGGCGCAATAGTTTTAGGAGCTGCGAGCTTCGGGGTCGGCTTGCGCAGAGCCGCATGTTTGGCCGGTAATGACATGCGCGCAGGCTCAATGCCCTGTTCCGGTTCCGGCACCATAATCAGCATCAAAACCAGCGTAGCCAGCAGCATGGACAGCAGCAGACCCAGCCAGAAAGGCAGCTTTTTTTTACCAGCCATAATGCTGATTTAACAGGCAGTCAGTTTTACGGACAGGTGCGGCGCTTATCCTTTGAGTGCATGCAACCCCTTGAGTAAATCCAGTGCGCGTTGCAGTTGGGTATCCAGCTTCAAACGCTTCTGCATCACTTCACTAGGCCCTGCTTGCTTGCCCTTTTTCTTGCTTGCTTTTTTCTTGTTGCCATTGGCCAGGTGTCCTTTCAAATCACGCTCGGAGACCAGCGGTCGTTTATTGGATTCTTTTTCTTCAGATTTAATCCGCACCTGCTCCACTTCGATATCCGGATCGATACCCGTGGCCTGAATAGAGCGACCGCTGGGCGTATAATACAACGCCGTCGTGACCTTGATTGCGGTGCCATCGTTCAGCGGCACAACCGACTGAACCGAGCCCTTGCCAAATGATTTGGTACCCACCAGAACCGCACGGTGATGATCCTGCAAAGCACCTGCAACAATTTCAGATGCGGATGCCGAACCGTGATTAATCAACACAATCAGCGGCAAGCCTTTCAGGGCATCGCCGTGTTGAGCATCGAAAGAGAGATTTTTGCCAGCGCGTGATTTGGTGCTGACAATATTACCCTTATCGAGGAACATATCGGATACTTCCACTGCCTGATTAAGCAGACCGCCCGGGTTATTGCGCAGATCAAGAACGGCTCCGGAGAGTGTGCCGCCCGACTGTTTTTTCAATGCCTTGATCTGTTTTCTCAACAGGCTGCCAGTGCGTTCCTGAAACTGGGTAATACGCAGATAAGCATAGCCCGGCGCCAGCATATCACTCTTCACCGACTTGACCTTGATCACAGCCCGGACGATTTTAATTTCCAGCGGCGTGTTTTCACCCTTGCGGAAAATGGTTAATAAAATACTGGTGCCCGGCTTGCCGCGCATTTTCTTGACGCCTTCCGACAGCGACATGCCACGCGCCAGTTCATCATCAATTTTGATAATCAGATCGCCCGCCTTGACGCCCGCCTTGTCAGCTGGCGTATCTTCAATCGGAGAAACAATCCGGATACCGCCTTCGGCAGCGGCGATTTCAATACCCAGACCACCAAATTCACCCTTGGTATCGACAGTCATCTGCTTGTACATTTCCTTGTCCATATAGGTCGAATGCGGATCGAGGCTGGAGAGCATGCCGGACAGCGCCCCGTCAATCAGTTTTTCATCGCTCACGTCTTCCACATAAGCACGACGCACCATTTCCATGACGCGGGAAAATTTCTGCAATTGCTGGTAATCGGTGGCTGCATCAGCTTGCCAGGAACCGACTCCCGGCTTCCAGACCATCAGCCCGATAACCAGCACTATCGCTGTTCCCGTGCCTAACAGCACCCGACGTAATTTCAAAGACATAGCTACTCCATCGTGTTTGTACTTTTTTTTGGAAGCTGCAAGCTGCCAGCAGATGATCATGAAATAAACAACCTAGCGCCGACACCAGCGTTTCGGATTCACCGGCTTGCCGCGATCCCTGAGTTCAAAATAGAGGATCACCTTGTTCACCCAGCCCGTACTGCCTGCATCAGCAAGAATCTCGCCTTCTTCCACCCAATCACCGAGTTGCTTATAAAGCACATCGTTATGAGCATACACGCCCAGCATGCCATCGCCATAATCCACGATAGTCATCAGCCCGTAACCGCCGAACCAGTCGGCATAACGCACCTGACCGGCAGCCATGGCTCGCACTGCTTTAGCATGCCTGCCGGGCCGTAATTGAACCCCCTGCAATCGCGACATGCCTGCTTTGGGTCGGGATCGATAACTGGCCACAATGCGCCCCCGAATCGGCCATTTCAAACGCCCTTTACGCTTGCGCACGCTCACACCGATGCTCTGCTGACGATCTATCGCCAACAAATCTTCGTTCATGCTATCCAGCATTTGCATCAGCGCTTTCTCTTCACGCGCCAGACGGCTGTCTTTGCGCTTTTTCTGGCGAACCTCATGGCGCACCCGATCAATCACTTTACGTTTGTCTTTGACCCGCAGGCCCAGTTCGGCAGCTGCTTTTTTCTTTTCCTGACGAAATAATTTCAGTTGTTGGCGCTGTGTTTGCAACTGCGTTTCAACGTGAACCAGCTCGGCAACAGCATCGGCATAAGCCACGCGATCCCGCTGTTCTGATCGCATCACATCATGCAGCAGAAAACGGCGATGTGGAATATCGCTGACCGACACGCCGGTTAATACGCCCAGCCATGCAGAAGCATGCGAACCACGTTGCCATGCGGCCACGGCCTGATCCAGCACAGCCTGTTTCAATGCCT
>CAZDFL010000008.1:0-24911 GCA_964504835.1 uncultured Zetaproteobacteria bacterium | reverse complement strand
ATCAGCCAGCGACTATCTCGCCAGATGATGGCGTTAAGTCCGACAGACTCCTAGGCCAGAAAATGCCTAGTTTTGGCCGATAGCTCCCATTGGCGACAGGCAAGAAGGCTACGAAAGGACGTCTCCAACACCTTACAACTGATCGAAAACAAGCTTCCCGCCCCCGTCGCGTTTGACTCGGAAGATTGCGATGTCACGATTAACGGTGCGGGCCTTACCAACGATCTTCTGAATATCAAACTTTTCCATCTCGAGGCCGAGATACAACTCCGTGATCTCTTCAGGATGGTACGGGAGCGTACTCCAAGGCTTCTCGT
The DNA here is from genome assembly GCA_964504835.1 of uncultured Zetaproteobacteria bacterium. Classification (GTDB taxonomy): domain Bacteria; phylum Pseudomonadota; class Zetaproteobacteria; order Mariprofundales; family Mariprofundaceae; genus Mariprofundus. The sequence continues at coordinate 24,594 of CAZDFL010000008.1, read as the reverse complement.
TTTCTCCTATCGGAATAGCTAGCCGATATTCGTCTTCGTGCTGCCAATCCAGCGTTTTGGTGTAAATGATCCGTTCGATGATCTTCTTAGTCTGGGCTTCATGGTCCCCAAACAAAGAGCCAGCGCTGAATTCAAGCGTATTTTCGTAGAGCGGAGGGCGTCTCTCTTGGTAAGTTACTGGACGAAAGAGTTGGAATTTGGAGTCCTTGGCATGATTCGGTTGGATTCGCAGAGAAACGCCCTTGTGCTTCTCAGCGTACTCAGTCCACATGCGCTCGGAGTCTTTGTGGGTGGTGACGCAAAGTACGCGCCAACCCTGCATGAACTCGTTGATCTCTCCGATGTATGCCTGCGCCCGCATGCGGTGGTACTCGATGTTGTATATCTGTTCACACGCGTTTATCTGTTCGGCCCGAACTAGGTCGGCGGCCTTCGGATTTGCTCGGTAAATCTGCTGAATGATCTTGATTTTTTCCTTCATCGGTGAACTGCACGTGGCCTCTTTGTTAAGGTTCCGTAGGATCGTGCCAGTGAAGCCGTCCGCGATCTTCTTCAGCGCTTCCTCAGTATCCTCGGCGAAGATACTTTGGATCGTTAGGTCTTCTGTGTCGTTGAAATCAGATGGTTTTGCGTGTTTGAACGTTCTGTTTCCGAGCGTCAGCTTCGCACCTGAAACGTCGAGGTACTTATAAAGCGGCGGCAGAGTCATTTAAGCAAACACCATCTCATTTGGCAGCCATCTTTGAGCGACCACGTACTGGTATCGCAAATGGTAGCATGGGGTCGAGACAGGCATTCCTGATTACACATGTATAAAAAATAGTAACAGTCATTTCGTGAATTCATGCAGCTTTGCTGAGATTGTTTAGGTCAATGGTTGGCGGGATAATGCGATCAAACGATACCTTGGGCACAAGCGCAATTCTGCCTCGGGTGCGTTCGCCTTCTTCCAGTTCAACCAGGCCGAATGAAGCAAGCATCTTTAAACGCTTGGTCAAGTTGCCCTGATCTTCCTGCATATTCCGGGCAAGCTCGCTGACTGATTTCGGGCGTTGTGAGCGAATAGCTGCAAGGAGGGTCATGTTTTTCTCGCTCAGTAGCTTTCTGAACTCATCAACACTGCGAACCCAAATCTTTGGCTCCTGTGCAGAAGGCCTGATTCGCCCGGCTGCAATATCCAGCATGCGGCTTCTGATTTCCTGATCGCTGGCGACACCAATCCTGATCGTTTTCATAACTCACTCCTGAAATATACATCCACTCGCTCGTAAAAATCCGCCATCAAGCTTTCGGCGGTTGTGAAGTGATATGGCTTACCCTTCTTTGGAGGATGTTCATGGTCATATCCATGGGAGTTGTCAAAACCCAGGATTCTGTTGCCATACTTATCGCATAATACAACTGCATAGGAAACCTTGCCGTGTTTCTCCTCTGCACGAAATGTACAGGTGAAACCTTTGCCTTCCGGCCCTGCATAATGAGAAAAACCATGTAAATCCAAAAGGTATCTATAGGCATCACCCAACATAACATGTAATTATATACATGTTAATAAAGCAGTCAAGCACGATGTCAGTACAAAATGGAATGGTTCATAGCCATGCAAACGGACGAATGATGAGGGATTTTTTTTGCGAGGTTTGATCTATAGCAGCGGCGCAATCACCAGAGACACAATGGCCATTACATTGATTAAAATGTTCATCGACGGGCCGGAAGTATCTTTGAACGGGTCGCCAACGGTATCGCCAACCACGGCTGCCTTGTGCACATCCGAGCCCTTGCCACCAAAATGGCCTTTTTCGACATGCTTTTTGGCATTGTCCCAGGCACCGCCTGCATTGGCCATCATCAACGCCATCAATACGCAACAAACGAGTGCGCCAGCCAGCATGCCGCCCAGCGCCTGCGCACCGAGTCCAAAGCCAATTACAACCGGTGCTGACGTCGCCAACACGCCCGGCAACACCATCTTTTTCAAAGCCGCCGTCGTAGCGATTTCAATACATCGTTCATGATCGGGCTCTGCCTTCCCCTCCATCAGACCGGGTATTTCGCGGAACTGACGGCGAATTTCCTTGATCATTTCAAAAGCAGCATCGCCAACGGCAGTCATGGTTAGCGCGGCAACCAGAAACGGAAAAATACCGCCAATGAACAGGCCAATCAGCACCAGCGGCTCATTCAGGTTCAGGGCAAAGCCTGCGTGGTGCAGGGAAACGGTTTGCACATAGGCGGCGATAATGGCCAGCGCAGCCAGGGCTGCGGCACCAATGGCGAAACCCTTGCCGATAGCGGCGGTGGTATTGCCCAGTTCATCGAGCGAATCGGTGATCTGACGCGTTTCCTCGCCCATACCGGCCATTTCGGCAATGCCGCCGGCGTTATCTGCCACCGGCCCATAGGCATCAATCGCCATGGTAATGCCAACCGTAGCCAGCATGCCCACGGCAGCGATACCAACGCCGTATATGCCGGACATCGAGGTGGACACATAAATGATCGTCGCGATGGTCAGTACCGGCACAACCACCGATTCCATGCCAAGAGCAAGGCCGGAAATCATCACAGTCGCTGGCCCCGTTTCGCCTGCTTTGGCAATATCACGCACCGGTTTGCCGCCGGTATAATATTCGGTCACCAGCCCGATAATAATGCCACCGACAGCGCCGGAAATGACTGCGCCCCACACCGAAGATGACACGCCGAGATAAAGAATGAGGAAGAAAGCGGAGATAATGAAAATCACCGAAGCGCCCATGGTGCCAATACGCAGCGCCAGCGCCGGTTCCTTGTTGGCAAATATCTTGACCAGCCCTATGCCAATGATAGAGCAGATCAGCCCGAGCGACGTCAGAGCCAGTGGCAGGAACATCAACGCCTGCCGTTGCCCCAGAGGATCCAGCACATCGGCAGCCATGGTCGAGGCCATGGCAATAGTGGCGATAATCGCGCCACAGTAAGATTCGAAAATATCCGAACCCATACCGGCCACATCGCCGACATTATCGCCGACATTATCGGCAATCACGCCGGGGTTGCGCGGATCATCTTCCGGTATACCCGCTTCAATTTTACCGACCAGATCAGCGCCGACATCGGCACTCTTGGTAAAAATACCACCGCCTACGCGCGAAAACAGTGCCACCGAGGATGCGCCCATGCCGAAACCATGAATGGCGTGGGCTGTTTCCGGATCACCACCGAAAAAGAGGTATAAGGTACCGAGCCCCAGCAAGCCGAGCGAGGCGACCGTCAAGCCCATGATAGAGCCGCCGTAAAAGGCAATGGTCAGTGCGCTTGCAGCGCCTTCGTTCTGGGCTGCGGTTGCGGTGCGCACATTGGCCTTGGTGGCAGCGAACATGCCGAAATAACCGGCCATGGCAGAAGATATAGATCCGACCAGAAAAGCAATCGTGGTATTCATGCCGAGTGAGAATGCCAACAGGATGGCCACAACGACGATAAACCCGGCCAGTATCGTGTATTCACGCTTCATGAACACCATCGCACCCAAATGGATGGCCTCGCCAATCTCGATAATTTTACCTTCGCCTGCCGGATATTTTTTGACCGTCTGATACAACGCAAATGCGATCATCAGACCGATAACACCAAACATGGCTGGAATCATTTGTTCTTGCATATCTACTCCCTCAATCCCAATAAAAAGAGCGGGTGATTGCTCAACCGCTCTTTTTATTCTTTATGTACTTCCGGTCAAGCGTCAGCTTGATACCGGGCAATCGAATCCATCACTTCTTTTCTGGCTTCCTCAGCTTTACCCCAGCCCGTCACCTTGACCCATTTATTGGGTTCAAGATCCTTATAATGCTCGAAAAAGTGGGAAATCTGGTTAAGCAGGAAATCATCCACATCGGCCAGGCAGGTCACATTATCAAACGAAGGTTTCAGCTTGGATGCAGGCACAGCCAACACCTTGGCATCCATGCCCGCTTCATCTTCCATATGCAGCACGGCAATCGGGCGACAGTTAATCACACAGCCGGTAATCAGGGAAAATTTGGAAATCACCATCACATCGACCGGATCGCCATCGTCCGACAATGTATTGGGCACAAAACCATAGTTGCATGGATAATGCATGGACGTATGCATAAAACGATCGACAAAAAATGCGCGTGAATCCTTGTCCAGCTCATATTTTACCGGATCGGCATGCTGCGGCACTTCGATAATAACATTAATATCTTCCGGTGGATTTTCGCCAGCTGGAATTTTTGAAATTTCCATGATGTATCTCCCCTTTTAGTTGATGGCGTAAGTATCCACCACTACGGCTGCGAAGTACATGAACGAAAACTATACATTGAAACGGAAATGCAGCACATCGCCGTCCTGCACAATATAGTCCTTGCCTTCCAGACGCATTTTGCCTGCTTCTTTAGACTTGGCTTCACCACCGAGTGCTACAAACTCTTCATAGGCAATGGTTTCAGCGCGGATAAAGCCTTTTTCGAAATCGTTGTGAATCACAGCGGCCGCTTTCGGCGCGGTATCGCCACGATGAATCGTCCAGGCACGGACTTCTTTCACACCGGCGGTAAAATAGGAGATCAAATCGAGCAGCGTATAAGCTTCGCGAATCACTGTATTCAAGCCCGGCTCGGACAAGCCCAGATCAGACAGAAATTCCAGTTGTGATTCCTTGTCCATTTCAGCCAGTTCCGATTCAATCTGGGCGGAAACCACAGCCACGCCAGCACCTTCTTCATTGGCAAAGCCACGTACCTGTTCGACATAAGCATTACCATCGGGCAATGCGCCATCATCAACATTGGTGACATACAATACCGGTTTGATGGTCAGCAGGCATAATTCCTTGATAGCTTCGAGTTCATCATCAGTAAATTTCTGGCGGCGAACAGTGATACCATCTTCCAGACCTGTCAGAACTTTCTGCTGTAGTTCCAATAATACTTTGGCATCCTTATTGCCGCTCTTGCACTGCTTTTCGGTGCGCTGCACCGCCTTCTGCACGGTTTCCATATCCTTCAGCATCAGCTCGGTATCAATGATTTCGATATCGGATAACGGATCGACCTTGCCAGACACATGGGTGACATTCTCATCATCGAAACAGCGAACAACATGGGCAATGGCCGAGCATTCACGGATATTGGCCAGAAATTTATTACCCAAGCCCTCACCGCTGGCCGCACCGGCCACCAGACCGGCAATATCGACAAATTCAACAATGGCATGCTGCATGGCCTGCGGCTTGACGATCTCGGCCAGCGCATCCATGCGCGCATCCGGCACCTGCACAATGCCGACGTTCGGATCAATGGTGCAAAACGGATAATTGGCCGCTTCCGCTCCGCCGCCGTTCAACGCGTTAAACAGGGTCGATTTGCCTACATTGGGCAATCCTACAATTCCAATACTCAGTGCCATGTGTATTACCTCATATTTTTTTCACCGCAGAGGACGCAAAGGACGCAGAGGTAAAAACAATCAAAATAGACAGAATTAAATCGGGCGTAAGCTTTTCCATCAATCTGATGTATTCCGTTTTTTCTTTCCTCTGCGTCCTTTGCGTCCTCTGCGGTAAATGGTTATTTTGTTTGTAGTGCAATGTGAATGCGATTCGCTGCTGTATCTGTCTGGCCGGATAACAATGTTTCGATCTCATCCAATAGCGCGACAAAAATACGTGCTTCATCGGCCCGGTCACCTTCATCAGCCCGACCCAGCACCCATGCTGTGATATCGCCATGGGGTGGTCGGCCAATGCCGATTTTCACACGCACATAATCAGCCGTTGGCAGATGTGCATGAATCGAGCGCAGACCATTATGGCCGCCGTGACCGCCGCCCTGCTTGATACGCAGTTTGCCAACCGGCAAATCCAGATCATCGTAGACAACAATGATATCCTGCTCTTCTACCTGATAAAAACGCGCCAGTGCGCCTACCGATTCGCCGCTGTTATTCATGAAGGTTTGCGGCTTGACCAGCAGAACACGTCCGGCTTCCGATCCCCAACTGGCTGTTTCAGCACGAAAACGAGGGGCTGCGGCAAAACGCAACCCCTCGGATTTAGCCAGCAGGTCGAGAAAACGGAAGCCGATATTATGGCGTGTTTCCGCGTACTTGCTGCCCGGATTACCCAGGCCGACAAGCAGTTTCATGGTTGTTTACAGCCCGGCCAGATTTACTCGGCGGCTGCTTCGCCTGCGTCACTTGAAACAGCGTCTTCATCTGCTACGGCTTCATCATCGGCATCGGTACCGGCCTTGGTGGCCGACAGGTTCAACACAGTGAAGTTGACGTCATGCTGCACTTCAGCGCCTTCCGGCAACGCGATGTCATCAATATGGATGGTATCGCCAATTTCCAGTTCGGCGCAGTCCACTACGATCTGATCCGGGATGGAATCGGCACGGCAGGTAATTTCCAGCGAGTGACGAATGATATCGATCAAACCGCCCTTCACGATGCCTGGGCACTTGTCGATATTGATGGTCACCACCGGCACATCCATGGTAATCGCATCACTGGCGGATACACGGAAAAAATCCAGGTGGGTTGCGGTATCCATAACCGGATCCCATTGGGCATCTTTAAGCAGCACGCCATTCTTGCCACGTGCGCCTTTGACTTTCACAACCAGCATGGAGGTGTGAAATTGCTCTTCGCTGAGCAGTTTGGAAACAGTATTGTAATCCATGGTAATGGCCAGATCAGGTTTGCCGCCGCCATAAATAATGCCTGGCAACTTGCCAGCACGACGCAGGCGACGCGTGGCGGCTCTGCCGGTTTCTTCACGAAGCTCAGCTTCGATAATATAATCAGTCATGGTGTATCCTCCAGTAAAATGCACCGTCGGGTTATCCCGTCACGGCGTGCGCCAGTTCATCCACCTTGTTCGGCAGCTTTCTGGCGCGGGCGCGCACTCTAGGCAGCCCATGAAAAAAGTCCAACATACGACTAGCTTGCGCGCATGATCAAAACATTCGCATTATTTACCATCACCGCCATCGCAGAAATCGTGGGTTGTTATCTGCCTTATTTGTGGCTGAAAAAAGATGGTTCTACCTGGCTACTACTGCCTGCGGCCATCAGCCTTGCCCTGTTTGCATGGCTGTTAACTCTGCACCCCACGGCAGCTGGTCGCGTCTATGCGGCCTATGGTGGTGTCTACGTTTTCGTTGCCATCCTGTGGTTATGGCTGGTTGATGCGATTCGCCCGACCATGTGGGATATCGCCGGTTCAGCCGTCGCTCTGCTCGGTATGGCCATTATTATATTCGGAGCGCGGCAAACATGAATTGAATTTAGACAGCCCAGTCTTCTATTAAATAATCATATCCCTGTTCGGCCAGAAAGCGTTGGCGGTTGGTGGCGAATTTAAGTTCTTCGCTGTCATCGGAGACCAGCGTATAAAAATAGGCTGGCCCACCTTTGGGGCGCAGAATCCTGCCTAAGCGTTGCGCCTCTTCCTGACGTGACCCGAAGGCACCGGATATCTGAATAGCGATGGAGGCATCGGGCAGATCAATAGCGTAGTTGGCCACTTTGGATACCACCAGCAGACGGATATCGCCTGCTCTGAATGCAGCATATAAACGTTCACGCTCTTTGCTGCTCATGCGCCCGGTGATCACCGGTGCGCCGAGTGTGGCGGCGACGCGTTCGAGTTGTTTGATGTATTGGCCGATGACCAGAATGCCTTCGCCTTGATGTTTTTCGATCAGAGCTTGAGCCACCGTATCCTTGATCTTGTTTTCTGCACCGATGCGATAGGCTTTGCGTTTATCTTCAGCAATGGCATGGGCAAAATGTTCGTCTTTGGACATCGGTACGCGGATTTCAATGCAGTGCGCTTCGGCGATATGGCCGGATTGTTCCAGTTCGCGCCAGGGTAAATCGTAGCGCTTGGGGCCGATGAGCGAGAAGACATCTTTTTCTAAACCATCTTCGCGAATCAGGGTGGCGGTCAATCCCAATCTGCGCCGCGCCTGAATCTCGGATACGGCGCGAAATACGGGGGCGGGCAATACATGCACTTCATCGAAAATAATCAGACCCCAATCGTGCTTGGTGATCACGTCCATATTGGGCATATCGCCATCTTTTTGAGAGCGGTAAGTGAGCATTTGATAGGTGGCGATGGTGACTGGCAGAATATCTTTGCGGCTGCTGGTGAATTCGCCGAGGTCGATAGCATCAATATTGGTTTTATCGAGTAATTCAGCATGCCATTGATGTGCCGCAGCGGTGTTTGGGGTGACAATCAGTGTGGTCATGCCAATACGCGCCATGGTCGCCATGCCAACGATTGTTTTACCCGAACCACAGGCCAGCACAATCACCCCATGCGAGCCTGAAGCAACAAACGATTCCACTGCCTTATGCTGATAATCGCGCAGGCCGAATGGGTGAGCATCGGATAAAGTGCGACTGCGCAGACTGAGATTAAATTGACCAGCATCCTTGAAACCGGCCTGATCATCGACCGGAAATCCCAGTTTAATCAGCGCATGTTTGAGTACACCGCGCTGAGCCGGATCAATCAGAAAGGTGCCGTCGGCAATCTGTTGGTGAATTTTATCGGCCAGACTTTTTTCTTTGGCGACCTGTGCGGCAATGAACGGGTCGCTGATAGTCAGGCGCAGCGTTTGTTCATCATCTTTGGTGAGAATGAGCTGGCCATAACGGGCAAAGGTGCGCCGCATTTCTTCGAGTACATTGTCCGGGATGGCGTATTTGCTGTAGTCGTGCAGTGCTGCTTCGGCTTCTGCCAGTGTATGCCCGGCAGCAGCGGCGTTCCACAGGCTTAATGGATTGAGGCGATAGCTGTGAATATGTTCGGGTGATTTTTCCAGTTCGGCGAAGGGAGAAATAGCATCGCGGGCGGCATTGAATTGCGGATTATGCGTTTCCAGCAGCAACGAATGATCACCCTGCACAATTAACGGACGTTCGGGATGATAGGTCATGCCAGAATATCCAGCCCCAGTTCACCCACTTCGGCATCATCCAATACTCTTAAACGCAGTACATGCTTGGGCTGTAACTGCACCATGCTTTTCAGCATTGCGTACCCCTGCCTGGTTTTACGCGTGCCTTGAATGCGAATGGAGCCGTAATAATCATCCTCGATGCGGGCGAATAGCTGCCTGGGTTTGCTGCTGCGTGTTTTCTGGTAGGCGATTTCCAGCCACTCGCCTTCCATGTCTAAATCATGTTGCATCCATGCATTGATCGATGCCGTGCCGCTAATCCATTCGACCGGTTTAATCAGCGTCTTGAGCATGATGCCAGCATCCGCGCATGCCTTGAGCAGGGCATGGGGATCAGCCGATGCATCCAGCAGCACAATTTCCGGCTTGTCCTTGAAGGGCTGAGAAAACGCGAAACCGGTTTTGCACAAATGATGAATGGCAGAGACATCATGGAGCACGAACACCATGCTGGCGGCGGCAACTTCGGCGACAGGCTTTTGCGACTGTTGTTTATCAAACAAATAACGCACGGCCTGAGGTAGAGGCGATTGAATGGATTCCAGCACCGCACGGGTCTTTTTCAGAGCAGCTTTGTTGGCCCCCATGCGTTGCAATGCTTTTTGATCCAGTTGCAGGGTAATCATCTGTTCCACGGCGCTGATTGAGCAGAATGCAGACAGCTTATCCAATATGCTATGATTGCAATCCGGCGGCAGTTGGATCTCGCCAGCGGCTGAGATAAAACCGTGAACCCTGGCTTTTTTATCAGCCCCGTGCCAACCGGGTGCGGTAAAGGTGACGGATTGGTTTTTTAGTAACGCCCGGAACTCCGGCAGCAAATAAATACAGCGCTTACGCGCATTCAAATGATGCAGGAGAATGCTCTGGTAGCCGGAAAACAGTTGATTCCAGTCGGCCATGACGATGTTTCTGCCGGATTGCGCCCGCAACCATTCCATCACTTCATCCACTTTCAACCAGCATCCCACGGGTAATTTTGAGAGCAGCGTTAAAACCTGTTTTTCATCCGGCTTGTTCCATTTTTCCCATCCACGAATGACTTCGATGAAATTGGTAAGGGTGGTTTTGCGCCATTTTGACCAGTTGATCGGCAGGGGTAACAGCTTGTCGCCGTCCTGTTGCAATAATTCACCCTTTAACATGCAGATGATTAAAAACTCGATGCGTTCAGCCTGACCTTCCTTCAGTTTTGGATCATCCGTCAACAGCGCAATAATTTTCTTCAGCTCATTTTTGCGCATTCTGCCCTGTTGCGTAACCCCCAGCGGTAGAAAATGCAGCGCGATCCATAAGCGCCATATCTGTTGATCCATCGACCATGCGGCAGGATATTCGGCATCGCATGGCTCGGCTTGCCAATGCGTTTCCAGTTGCGCAGCAATGCGTTCTTTCACATCTGCCCAATGTGGCTTCAACACGGCTCTGGCTTCTTTGCACAGGGTAAGCGTTGCCGATTGGTTATCGCCGTTGTGGGTGACGATGCCGATCAGGCCAAGGCGACAGAGCTTGCACAACTGTTCCGGTATATGTTGTTCCAGCGATTTGCGCAGGCTGTATTCTACTTTGGTGTTGTAATAATAGTGCCGGGTAACCTCAACCGACGGCAAATCAGGATAATGTTGTTGCAGCGTTTCGAAATCATCCAGATTGCCCTGTTGCAGTGATAGCAGGATCGCCCAATCAGAACCATCCAGTTGATCTACCAGCTTCGCAGCCCGTGCCTGCTGACCATGCAGTACCAACCAAGTAGCCAATTCATTACGAATCGGTTGGGGTTTGAGCATGTCGTTTTGCGCATCCTGCGGCACCAGTTGATGCAGCATGGGCAGCGATGTTTTGGCCGTCAGGGTAATCCAGCTATCGCCCTCGGCCTTGCTGCGAAACTCCACGACAATATCGGCAGGCAGGTGATAGCAACCATCGCATTCAAATACAATGCCGCGCTCCAACAAAACAGGAATGGATTTGGCATATTGCTGGTGCGCTTTGTTGACCGGCATACAGCCGCCCTGATCAGCCAGCTCAGTACAGAATTCCTTGCCAGCATCAGTATCACTGCCCCACAAGGAACTGCCCCGGATATAATCCCGAGTCTTGACCGCATCATGCAATACCTTGCTGTTCATCAAAGCGCGGTGATAACTGCCCTTGTAGCGGCTGTTCAGATTAGCCGTGCTGATCACGCCAGAGCCGCAGTTAAGGCGAAGTTTATGGTCAAATGCCGCCAATTGTTCTGCACTGCATTGGACTCGCCAGTCATTCAGATTTTGTAACATCAATTGATCTTTCCTTGATTACTTTTGTTTACATTCAACAGGTGGAGCCGTTCCAGTCCGTGCTGTTCAATCAGATCGCGCGCGGCCAGTCGATCAGGTAGTTCCTCCATGAGTTGTTTGGCATTGTGCTCTTGAATATAGACCTGATAATAGGGGCGCGAAGCGTCCCTTGTATGCTTTTGTTAGCCTTTTCACACATATAAATTCACTTGCAACACCTGATTTAACAGTCTGAAGTGTTTATCAAGCGAATAAACCTTGGAGTCATGTTGCTTTGCATTCTGGGCAATAATTAAATCAGGAATACCGACTCCATTTGCTCCGCTTTTTAAGCATCTCACTTGAAACTCAACAATCTCATTCCAATCAATATCTAGTGGGATACGATTAATTTCATGAAGCAATTTAATCACGTTATCTTGCTTTTTCATCTTCAAGTAAGGCACCAGTTCAGCAAGAACGATATCGTTAATAACCACGATATTTTCATCTATTAAAGCATCAAGTTCTTTGGAATTATCACCTGTTCTAAAATAATCAATCCATATTGATGTATCAACCAATACATCCATTAATGCCGATCTCTAATTTCATCAAGGTTCATATCCAAACTGATTTTGCCACGATACTTCTTAAGGTCAGATATTCGTGATTTTCTTAACAAGTCTTCTAACGCCTTAATAATAACAGCAGTTTTCGTTCTCGTATGTGTGGCTTCCATCACCTCATTGAGTAAATTTTCAGGTAAATCTAAAGTTGTCCTCATATCAATCTCCATATATTATGCATGGAATATTATATTGTTATGCATGCCATTTCAAGGATGATATCTTTGAGAGATTTTCGGTTACTGGCAATTTTGACCTTGATGATCAGGTACTTCAGGGTGAATCGTGAGCGCTAATAAGAGCCAAAGGCGTTGTGATACTTAAGGTTTTAATTCGCGTTCATTGGCGTGCATTCGCGGTTCGATGTTGACTTGCTTGGTTCCGGCTTGGCTGGATTAGGGATACTCTGAATATTACTCGTACAGACTGGAGATCGAGCGGGCATCGTAGATGCGGGTGATTGCTTCGCCCATCAGCGGAGCGATGGGAATAATCCGCACCTTGCCTGAAGCCATCACTTTATCCGGTTGGGCAATACTGTCGGTAATGACCAGTTCATGCAGATCGGACTTCTTCAGACGTTTGGCTGCCGGGCCGGAAAGCACGCCGTGGGAAGCATAGGCACTGACTTTGGTTGCGCCCCGCTCCAGCAGCGCTTCGGTTGCACCACACAGCGTGCCTGCTGTATCGACCATATCATCAATCAGGATGCAGTGTTTGCCGCTGACTTCACCGATGATATTCATGACCTTGGCAACGTTCGGAGCTGGCCTGCGCTTATCGACAATGGCCATATCCACATGCAATCGATTGGCCAGCGCACGGGCGCGTACCACGCCGCCAACATCCGGGGATACAATCAGAATCTCATCCATGTTGTTGCGCGCCTCAATATCTTTGGCGAACAAGGGGATGGCGAAAATATTATCCACAGGAATATCAAAAAAGCCCTGAATCTGGGTGGCATGCAGATCGAGTGTGAGTACGCGGGTTGCTCCGGCGCGGGTGATTAAATCAGCCACCAGTTTGGCTGAAATCGGTGTGCGACCGGCGCTCTTGCGATCTTGTCGCGCATACCCGAAATAGGGGATCACGGCACAGATATTGCGTGTCGAGGCGCGTTTGGCGGCATCGATGAAAATCAGCAATTCCATCAGATTGGCATTGGCAGGTTTGCTGGTACTCTGGATAAAAAACGCATCCTGACCGCGAATGGTTTCTCTGATTTGCAGGAATATTTCGCCGTCGGAAAAACGCTGAAAATACAAATCACCCAGCGGATGATCAATATGATCGCAAATCGACTGTGCCAGCGAAGGATTGGATGTGCCTGCAAACAGACGCATTTTTTGATGGAACATAATCAGTTCCCTCCTCAAGATGCTGCACGCACCCAGTTCACTTTAAAAACCCATCATAAAAAACAACCGGAACAACACCGGTAAGCAAAACTGGCTGGGACGGCAGGATTCGAACCTGCGCATGACGAGATCAAAACCCGTTGCCTTACCGCTTGGCCACGTCCCAATCTAACATCGGATGCGAGCGTATGATGCGCCCGACATGCGACCAATCCGCCAAAGCTTGCTGTTTCAGCAATGCTGCCACTTCGTTTGCACGAAGCTGATGCTCAAACAGCGCAATACATGCCGAACCGCTGCCGCTCATCCATGCCGTGTCCGAATGTCTGCGCAAGCATTGAAGCAGCCTGGCGACATCAGAATTCAGGCTACAGGCGCTGGCTTCCAAATCATTTTCAGCCAGCCGTGGCGAATCGCGGCGGATAGTATCCAGAGGCCCCGGAGTGGTCAACGTACGATCAAGGTTATGTGATTTGTCAAAATGACGGAACACCTCTCCGGTCGAAAGGCCTGTAGCGGGTCTGACCAACAACAGAACGCCAGATGGCAGAGCCAATGGATAATCCTGCATTTTTTCACCAACACCACATGCTAGGCTGGCCTGGCCATAGATAAAGCAGGGAATGTCTGCCCCAAATGGCGTGGCGAAATCAATCAGCGCATCCGTATTGGCATGAATATTCCACAGCTTATTGGCCACCATCAACGCTGTCGCAGCATCGGATGAACCGCCACCGAGCCCGGCCTGCTCCGGAATATGCTTATCGATATGCACATGCAGACCCTGCGTGATACCGTGTTTAGACCTGAAAGCCACAAGAATTTGATGCACCAGATTTTTTTCGCCGGAAAGATGTGCTTGCGAGCATTCCACTTCAATATTTGCAGCCTTGGAGATATGCAGTTGGTCACACAAATCGGTATAGGCAAAGCCAGTATCCAACTCGTGCATGCCATCGGCGCGAAGACGGGTAATGCGCAGATGCAGATTGATTTTTGCCGGTGCAGAATAAATATGCGTCATGGTTGAATAATCAGTGTCGCTTTGCGTCCATGTTTCAAATCGGTCATGGTCAGTTTGTGCGCCTGAGCCTGCCAACGCAAACGAATCAGGCTGCCTGATTGCCGACTTTCCCATGTCTGCTCATCTTTTTGTTTGAAATCGCTCGGCATCTGCCCGAGCAGAATGGCGGCCAGGGTTTGTGGCTGAATAACAATCCCGTGTTGAGACAACTGCCCCAGCCCGATAGTTCGCCAGGCGGGCTCGCGATTATCACGAACCTGCATCGCCTCGCCCTGCCAGCGCAACTCAATCACGGTGCCAGTAGCCGCATGTGTCATGCGTAACCAGCCATGCTCAGGCTGATTCGCCTTCCACTTGATCAAAACCTGCCAGCGTTTGGCTGGTTCAATCACGATAAGACGCCCGGAAAATGAAGGGTATGGGCCAATAGATACCGCTTTTGCCGATTCATCCGGTAGATATTGCGATGTGCCTGCACAGCCTGCCAACAACATGGCTGCCATGCACACACCGAAACACCTTGCAGAAATTCCGGTGTGCATTCGAAAAGAACCCGTCATTTCGTGGTTTTGAGGCCAGATTTTATTTTCTGCTGCAATTGATCCGGATGCTCGGATTTCAATTCAATCGCCTTTTTCCATGCCTGACGCGCCGCCTTATGCTTGCCTTTTTTCCACATAATATCACCGAAATGCTCATGCATCACAGTATCATCCGAAATCTGCTTCAGCGCTTTACTTTGCATCTCGGCTGCTTTGTCGTAGTCGCCACCTTGATAATAGGCCCATGCCAGCGAATCAAGAAAATAACCATCATCCGGTTTTTGAATCAGGGCGCGCTGAATCAATGTTTTCGCCTTATCCAGATTGATACCTTGCACCGCGTAAGTATAACCAAGAAAATTCAATGCTTCGGCATTATCCGGTTCAAGACTGATAACGCGATTTAGCATGGCTTCGGACTGCTCATACTGTTTGAAATGTTCGAAGGCCACAGCTCGATTAAACAACAACTGCGGCGGTAGTTTCTTCAGACTCATCAAGGCTGCGGTCTCATCAATCAGTTTTCTGAATTTCTTTTGCGTCAGCCAAATAGCGGACTGCATCAGATGCGCATCCAGATATTTCGGCTTTTCGTTGAGAATTTTTTGCAGCCTTTGGCTGGCCTTATCAATTTGATCATGGCTGACATCGATGGCGGCCAAACGCAGCTGCGCTTCAGTAGCCAGCGCTGATGATGTATCAATCTGCTCATACATTGCACTTGCTTGATCCGCCTTGCCCTGCGCCTCCATGCTGGCGGCCAGATAAAAGCGACTCATATCATCCGGACGCGCCTCAACCAATTGGCGAAATGTTTTTTCCGCCTCGGCATAATCTTTATGCTCAAAATAGAGCATGCCCAGCTGTCGCAGGATGCCAGGATTATTGCCGGAGTTGTTGGCAAGATCACGGTATACCATGATTGCATCGGACAAACGACGTTGCTGAATCAACAACTTGCCCAAGGCCAGATTAACATTCAGCGATTCCGGATGCGTGGCAATAAAATTACGTAACAGCTTCTCGGCCTCTGCAAGGTGTTTATCTTTCATAGCCAGTACGCTGAGCAGTAATACCGGTGTTTCATGATCCGGTGCCAGTTTTTGCATCCGCGCCAGTGATTTCCTGGCCGACATGATTTTACCTTTTTTGATCAAAATTTGCGCTTGCAGCAGGCGAAACTCGGGCAATTCTTTTACCCGGATTGCCGCAGCTATAGCCGCCAGCGCTTCATCATAGCGCTTCTGGCTGGACAGGATTCTAACCTGTATATCGCGCCCCTGAATATGGGTTGGACGGGTCTTTAGAAAACGCTTGATGCCCTGCAATGCCTGATCAGTTTTTCCCTGTACCAGAAAAAGACGAATTCGAGCCAGTTGCAACTGTTCCTGTTGTTCGACGCTCAGCTTTTTGGATTCAAGCAATGCGTCCATGTGCACTGAAGCCTTGTCGGTCTGCCCCGAGGCCAGTAACAGCATCGTGAGTTGAAGGTGTGGGTCAGTTGCATCCGGATCTTTTTGAACCAGTGCGCTGAGCAATTCGATAGCGAGCACATGGTTGCCTTCTTTCAATGCCTTTTGTGATGCGAGATAAAGAAAGGAGGGAGACATGTTCTCTACCGACAGATAGTGATTTGCAGCCGCCTGTGCAGCGGCCGGATTCGACACCGTATGGTCTGAAAGCTGTTGCTTAGGCTTGGCATTTTGCTGTGATAAATGCTGTTGTGCGCCACAGGAGGACACGGTAAGCATGGCGAATAACAGGAATAAGGGGCCTAAATTCATGATGCCGATACCACACTATCAATATGCTGAAAGCCATCGCCGGAAGCATTAACCATCCAGCAATGCATGGCTGCCGCCTGTCCATCACAAACACTAATAATGGGGTAGGCAAATCCCTCCCATGCGCTGGCCAGATCAGTCGGTGATGGTTTGGCTGGGCAATCCGGATGCGAGTGATAGACGCCGATAATCTCGTTTCCCGAACCGCGCAATTCACCATCAATGGTCTGATACGCAGCCGGATCAAGCTCGAATCGATCAGCGGCTCTGTCGGTATTCAGATTGGCAACCGGGCGTACATCATTCACCTGCCAGCCTTTGTCATCACTATGACCGACAAGCAAGCCGCAAATTTCCAGCGGATAACCTGCTTCCGCCTGACGGTAAACAAGGTCGATACAGGATTGGCTGATAAATAATTGTTCGCATGCAGCAGTTTCATCAATCACCGCCAAATATGCCGGACTGCGGAATCGTTCGGGTTCGAACTTCGATATTGTCAAATGGATGCTCCGTTGTTTGTTTACAGGAAAGTCGAAGGTGCAAGCCTATCGCTTACCGGAGACTTGCCAAGTGCGATCATTTACGCAGAGTAGGTGTATATTAAATGGAGGTTCTTATCATGAATGTAAAACGATCACTGACTGGTCTGATGCTCACAACACTGGCCTTTGCTTTGATATCCTGTTCCGAACCCAAGCAGGAAGCGCACGTTGCCTTTGTGCAACCGGTTGACGGCGCCACTGTTGGCAGGACATTCAAGGTTGTCATGGCTGTCGAGGGCATGAAGCTGCACAAGGCGGGTGAAATCATACCGGGTACCGGTCATTTCCATCTGATTATTGATCAGGGTGAGGGTTCCTACATCCCGATGCAGGCGCTGATTATTAAAGACCGCGAGCATCTGCACTTTGGCAAGGGGCAGACGGAAACAACATTGCATATGTTTCCCGGCAAACATTCGCTGACATTGCAATTTGGCAATGGCCATCACAAATCCTACGGACGCGCACTCAGCCAGACGATTAATATCACTGTAAAATAACTGTATTTCAGACAAAAAAGGGAAGGCCGAGGCCTTCCCTTTTTTGTGCGGTATCGAAACCTGTTCGTTTCAGATTAACGTTTCGAGAACTGTGGAGCGCGACGGGCTTTCTTGAGGCCAGCCTTCTTACGTTCAACCTTGCGTGCATCACGGGTCAGGAAACCGGCTGCCTTCAGAGCCGGACGCAGACCGGAATCATAGGCCAGCAAGGCGCGAGCCAGACCATGACGCAGTGCGCCAGCCTGACCGGAAACGCCGCCGCCGAACACATTGACGCGAACATCAATACGACCGGCAAGCTGGGTTTCTTTCAAAGGCAACAGTGCCTGCTGACGAATAATTTCAACCGGGAAATAATTTTCCACTTCGCGGCCATTGACCATAATGCGGCCCTGACCGGACTGGATCATCACGCGGGCTACGCTGCTTTTGCGGCGGCCTGTGCCGCGATAAACTGTTTCTGCCATTGTAGTATCCTTAATTAAGTTTCATTGCTTCAGGCTGCTGCGCTGTATGCGGATGTTCTCCGCCAGCGTAGACCTTCAGCTTTTTCAGCATGGAGCGACCCAGCGGGCCTTTTGGCATCATGCCTTTGACGGCTGCTTCGATGATGCGCTCCGGATGTTTTTCACGCTGCTTTTCCAGCGTAATGCTTTTCAGACCACCGGCGAAACGGGTATGATGATAATAAACCTTATCACTTTCCTTCTTACCAGTTACACGGATTTTTTCCGCATTGATCACAATCACATGATCGCCGCAATCTGCTTGCGGGCTAAACTCAGGGCGATGCTTGCCACGCAATACAGTGGCAATCCGGGTGGCCAGACGGCCAAGCACCAGATCATTGGCATCAACAATAAACCATTTACGTTCAATATCGCCGGGGCGAACAGTCCAGGTAGACATAACTACTCCATAGTGCAGTGGTTCTGGCATCACTCCCATATATATAAAATACAGGGGGTTTGCCTTGCAAGGGCGGCGCATTATAGGAGAGGTTGTATTGATGTCAATTGCTTCTCATTCCCCGTGGTGCGAGCGCTGTTTGTTTCACTGCAAGGCTCAGTACAGCTGTTATTGGGCGTACTCGGAACCATTGGGCTGATTTCCGTACTGGTCGGCAATTCGACCTTTATTCTGGAACCGCAGACCTTTGCCAATGATGCCTACTGCCCACATTGCGCCGCCCCTCAGAGTGAAGCCAGGGACCAACCTGTTCCGGATCAGGAGCGCTAGCGCTACATCTACTTTCTAGGAGCGACTTGTTTCGCTATCATCCCGGCCTTTCCCTGATAACAGCAGGCTGGAGGTAAAAGCTGCATGAATGATCAATTGCTTGGAGAAGGCCTGACATTTGATGATGTACTGCTGGTGCCACAGGCCAGTAATGTCATGCCACGCGGGGTTGATACCTCGGCTCAAATGACCAAAACTATTCGCCTGAATATCCCTGTGATCTCTGCTGCCATGGATACAGTCACCGAATCCGGCACGGCTATTGCGCTGGCACAGGAAGGTGGCATCGGCGTGATTCATAAAAACCTCACACCGGAGCAACAAGCTGCCGAGGTGCGCTGCGTCAAACGTTATGAGGCAGGCGTGGTGCAGAATCCGCTCACCGTAACGCCGGATACATCGCTGGCTGAAGTATCCCGACTGGCCGCTGAACATGGGTTTTCCGGTTTTCCGGTGCTCGATAATGATGGCAAAGTCTGCGGCATTGTGACCAACCGCGATATTCGTTTTGATCGCGATCCGGGCAAAAAAGTCGCTGAAATGATGACACCGAGAGAACGGCTGGTGACAGTGCATCATGGCGTGAAGCTGGATGTCTGCAAACAATTATTTCGTCAGCACCGTATTGAAAAACTACCTGTCGTCGATGATGATGGTCGCCTGGTCGGTATGATTACTGTTCGCGATATAGAAAAATCCAAAGCTTTTCCGAATGCCGTACGCGATGATCTCGGTCGCCTGCTGGCTGCCGCCGCCATTGGCGTGGGTGATGCTGAATTGCAACGTTTCGAAGCCCTGTATGCTGCCGGCGTAGACGCTATTATCGTCGACACGGCGCATGGACATTCACAGGCTGTAATCAATCAGGTGCGTGAAATCAAACAACAGTATGGCGACAAGATTCAGGTCGTCGGTGGCAATATCGCTACTGCAGACGCTGTGCGCGATCTGGCTAATGCGGGTGCGGATGCAGTCAAGGTGGGCATTGGCCCCGGCTCAATTTGCACCACGCGTATTGTGGCTGGCGTCGGCGTTCCGCAACTCACCGCAGTCATGCAATGCTCTGCAGCAGGCAAAGATGTCGGCGTGCCGGTGATTGCCGATGGCGGTATTAAATTTTCCGGTGATTTTGCCAAAGCCATGGCAGCAGGTGCATCCACCTGCATGTTCGGATCAATGTTCGCCGGTACTGAAGAAGCACCTGGCGCAAAAATCCTGTATCAGGGACGCACCTATAAAGCCTATCGTGGTATGGGTTCGATTGGCGCCATGCAGCAGGGTAGCAAGGATCGTTATTTTCAGGGTGACGTGGATGAAGCCATGAAACTGGTACCCGAAGGCATTGAAGGCCGCGTCGCCTACAAGGGGCCGGTGGGGGATATTCTGCATCAGCTGGTCGGCGGGCTGCGCGCAGCCATGGGATATACCGGTGCAGCCAATATTGATGATTTACACAGCCGCGCCAAATTCGTCCGCATCACTGGTGCAGGCTTGCGTGAATCGC
This sequence comes from uncultured Zetaproteobacteria bacterium, assembly GCA_964504835.1. Taxonomy (GTDB): domain Bacteria; phylum Pseudomonadota; class Zetaproteobacteria; order Mariprofundales; family Mariprofundaceae; genus Mariprofundus. The sequence goes on along the minus strand of CAZDFL010000008.1, from coordinate 4,218 downwards.
ATGTGCATGATGTCACCATCACCGAAGAAGCTCCCAATTATCGCAGGGAATCGTGATTGCAGTGAGGGGTAAGGGGTAAGCCCCCTCACTCCTCACTCCTCACTCCTCACGGAGAAAATATGGATAAAATACTGATTCTGGATTTTGGATCGCAATATACGCAGCTGATTGCGCGCCGTGTGCGCGAAGCCGAGGTGTTTTCCGAGTTGCATGCATGGGATATGAGTGAGGAAGATATCCGCAGCTTTGCTCCCTCCGGCATTATTCTTTCCGGCGGCCCAAATTCGGTCTATGAAGATGAAACGCCAATCGCTCCACCCGTTGTGTTTGAGTTGGGCGTGCCGGTGCTGGGCATCTGTTACGGCATGCAGACGATGGCAGCCCAGTTGGGGGGAATCGTTGAAACTGGTCAAACGCGCGAATTCGGTTATGCCGAGATTCTGAGCTGCGGTAATTCGCCGTTATTGCGCGGTATTGAGGATAAGGAAAACGGCGTGCTCGATGTATGGATGAGCCACGGCGATAAAGTGACCGGCCTGCCCGATGGATTCCATGTGCTGTGCAGCAATGATTCCACCCCGATTGCAGGCATGGCCGATGAAACACGCCATTTTTATGCCCTGCAATTTCACCCGGAAGTGACCCACACCAAACAGGGCACAGCCATTATTGCCCGCTTTGTGCATGACATCTGCGGCTGTGGCAGTAGCTGGACAATGCCCAACTATATCGATGAGGCAGTAGAGAAAATTCGCCGTCAGGTGGGCGATGAAGACGTGATCCTGGGACTCTCCGGCGGTGTCGATTCCTCGGTAGCTGCAGCACTGCTACAGCAGGCAATTGGAGATCAACTGACCTGTATCTTTGTCGATAACGGCCTGTTGCGTCTGAACGAAGCAGAACAGGTGATGCAGACCTTCGCCGATAACCTGGGAGTGAAGGTTGATCATGTTGATGCCTCCGAAACATTCCTAAGCGAACTGGCTGGTGTTGCCGATCCGGAAGCCAAACGTAAAATTATCGGTCGTGAATTTGTGCATGTCTTTCAGGCCGAGGCAGAAGATATGCCCAATGCCCGCTGGCTGGCGCAGGGCACCATTTATCCGGATGTGATTGAATCGGCAGGCTCCAAAACAGGCAAGGCGCAAAGCATCAAAAGCCATCACAATGTTGGCGGCCTGCCCGATACGCTGCACCTGAAACTGCTGGAACCCCTGCGTGATTTGTTTAAAGATGAAGTGCGGGAACTGGGTGTAGCACTCGGCTTGCCGCGCGAAATGGTCTATCGCCACCCCTTTCCCGGCCCCGGACTGGGTGTTCGTATTCTCGGTGAAGTGAAAAAAGAATATGCCGATCTGCTGCGCCGCGCCGATGCTATCTTTATGGAAGAGCTGGTCAGCTCCGGCTGGTATGAAAAAACATCACAGGCGTTTGTCGTATTTCTGCCCGTAAAATCTGTCGGCGTGATGGGTGATGGGCGCACTTACGAATGGGTAGTGGCGCTTCGCGCCGTGCAGACAGAGGATTTTATGACAGCGCACTGGGCCGAACTGCCACATGCGCTATTGGCAAAAGTTTCCAATCGTATCATCAATGAAGTGCGTGGCATCAATCGGGTGGTCTACGATGTGTCCGGAAAACCCCCGGCCACCATCGAGTGGGAATGATCGCGTAAGGGCAAACGAACAGAAATATCGCATCACACAAAACTGCTGCTATCATCGCAGCTTCTAAAAAAGGAGAATTCAATGCACATCAAAAAATCTATCATTGCAGCTGCATGTCTGGCTTTACTGGCAGCTTGCTCACAACAAGCGGACGAGAACAAGGCCGAGGTAAAGCAGGCCGAACCTGCCACATTGCAACTAAGCAGTGAAAATGCCAAGCTCAGCTATGCCATCGGCATGGATATTGGCATGTCACTTAAATCACTCAATGCCGATCTGGATCGCTCCGTATTGCTGGCTGCCATCAATGACCGTCTGGATGATGCCAAGCTGAAACTGAGCGATGCAGAAGCCAGCAAGGCCAAGCAGGCATTTTTCAAACAGCAGGCTGCAAAACGCGCAGCTGAACAGAAAGCCGCAGCCGAAAAGAACAAGACTGACGGTGCTGCATTTCTGGCCGAAAATGGTAAAAAGAAAGGCGTCACCACCACCAAAAGCGGTCTGCAATACGAAGTCCTCAAACAGGGTGATGGTGCCAAGCCCAAGGCCACAGATAAAGTCACCGTCAATTATCGCGGTACGCTAATTGATGGAACCGAGTTTGATTCTTCCTATAAACGCGGCCAGCCAGTGACGTTCCCGCTTAACGGCGTGATCAAGGGCTGGACGGAAGGCGTACAGTTGATGACCGTTGGTTCAAAATTCAAGTTTGCCATACCATCCGAACTGGCCTATGGCTCGCAAGCTCCAAGCCCTAGAATTGGCCCTGACAGCGTACTGCTTTTTGAAGTGGAATTGCTCGGCATCGGCGAGCCTAAACCGGCAAAAGCAACAGCCTCCAAATAATAGGAGTCTCATCTGTAACACGATGGCAAGATCAAAGCCCTTCTCCTGATACACAGGAGAAGGGCTTTTCGTTCAAGGGGTGAACATGTTAAAGCAATATAAGGTATGGGACTTACCAACGCGTTTGTTCCACTGGATTAATTTCACCACGGTTATTCTGTTAATGCTGGTCGGCACATTGATGCTGTTCAAAAAGGATCTCGGCATCACCAGCCTGGATGCCAAAATAGCCATCAAGGAGCTGCATGTTCTGATCGGTTACGTCTTTGTATTGAATCTGATGGTTCGTCTGCTCTGGGGCTTTGTGGGCAACCGTTTTTCCCGCTGGAGCACCATCTTGCCCGGTACAGCTTTTGTCGGCACGCTGTCGGCATATTTGGCCAGCATCAAAAATGGTAATCCGCAACAGTTTCTGGGGCATAACCCGCTGGGTCGGTTAGCCGTGATTTTTATTATGCTCTTGTTAATCTCGCAAGCGGCCACTGGACTGATCCGGGCGGGTACGGACGTCTATTACCCACCATTCGGATCAATGTTTGCCGCGCAAATAGCTGCGCCCGGCGTTGATCCAGCCACCATCAAGCCGTATGACAAAACCAATACGGATGCGCAAAAATTGAAAGAACTCAAAGCATTTAAACATATCTACGGCGAGATCCATTATTACGCCTTCTTTGTATTGCTGGGCATGATTTTACTGCATATTGTTGCGGTGGTTCGGGCTGAAATCACCGAAGGTGGCGGCCTGATATCGGCCATGGTATCTGGCCGAAAAACCTTGTCGAAACCACCTGAGGATATATAAATAACCAGGCACAACCGGGACCAAGCAGAAAAATCCTGAACCACAGAGTACACAGAGGAAAAACAGAGAAAACCAAAGCATTAAGATTTTGACTCCTCTGTGCCCTCTGTGGTGAAAATCTTTTGGTCTTTTGACGTATAGCTTTCAAGCGGTAAATTTTCATGGAGACAACAATGGCTGATTATCAGTATATTTATTCAATGCAAGGCGTGGGCAAAGTGGTTGCCAACAAGAAAGAGATTCTCAAAGATATTTACCTCTCTTTTTTGCCCGGTGCCAAAATCGGCGTACTGGGCTTAAATGGCTCCGGCAAGTCCACCCTGCTGCGTATCATGGCAGGCCTTGATACCGACATTCTCGGAGAAGCACACCCTGCCCCCGGCATTCGAATCGGTTATCTGCCGCAGGAACCGGAACTGGATGACGCAAAAGATGTGCGCGGTAATGTCGAAGAAGCGGTGCAGCCGATGAAGGATGCATTCAGCGAGCTCGATGCGGTCTATGCGGCTTACGGCGAGCCGGATGCTGATTTTGATGCCATTGCAGCCAAGCAGGCCAGCTTGGAAAATTTTATCGAAGCAGGTGACGGTCATAATCTGGATCGCAAACTGGATATCGCTGCTGATGCGCTGCGTTTGCCTGAATGGGATGCCGATGTAAGCAAACTTTCCGGTGGTGAACGGCGGCGGGTGGCGTTGTGTCGTTTACTGTTATCAAATCCGGATATGCTGTTGCTTGATGAGCCGACTAACCATCTTGATGCCGAATCGGTGGCCTGGCTGGAACGCTTTCTGCATGATTATCCCGGCACCGTGGTGGCGGTAACGCATGATCGTTATTTTCTCGATAATGTGGCTGGCTGGATTCTGGAACTCGATCGCGGACGCGGTATTCCGTTTG
>CAZDFL010000007.1:22212-26495 GCA_964504835.1 uncultured Zetaproteobacteria bacterium | reverse complement strand
TTAAGACACACACGCTTTCCAGGCGTGCTCCTTCAACCACTCAGACATCTCTCCACGTCCTTTTTACGGGCGGCGGATAGTACGGTGAGTGTGCATGCATCGCAAGGTCGGTAATCAGGGCGTGAAAATACCCTTGATCCAGGCGCCGATATGGCGGATTTCATCTGGGCAAACGTTGTGTTGCATCGGGTAACTGTGCCATTGAATGGGAAAACCCAGTGATTCCAGTGTTCTGCGCGTAGTGTCGCCGAGGCTGAAAGGTACAACCGGATCATGCACACCATGCGCCATAAATACAGGCGTGGTTTTGGAAGCTGGCGTAAATTGATCTGTTTGCTCAGGCATGAGCAGGTAGCCGGACAGCGCCATAATCCCGGCCAGCGCATCTGCCTGGCGCAGCCCGATATGCAGAGCCATGGCCGCGCCCTGAGAAAAGCCGGCCAGAATAATACGGCTGGCTGGAATGCCGCGCATTTCTTCCTGTTCGATCAACATTTGAATCGCTCTGGTTGAATTCAGGATGCCAGCATCATCATGTTCAATGCCAAGGTCATTTTGTTTGATATCGTACCATGCTGGCATGATGTAGCCACCATTGAGGGTGACCGGTATGGATGGCGCATGCGGGAAAATGAAGCGCAAGGCCAGTTCGTCTGGCAATCCGAGTTGAGCTACGATGGGTTCAAAATCGTGACCGTCAGCGCCGAGACCATGCAGCCAAATCACAGTCGCTTTTGGGTCAGGTGCGGTTTCAACGGTTAAATGCGGAAGCATATGCAGTGTCATGAGCCAATCATGCCTGAACAGGGGTGATTCACAAACACCCTTGGTTTGCGGGGTTGAACATCTTTGGCGAGCTTGTCAGCCTTCGCCTTTGTATTTTAAATTGTAACAAAGCAACATAGGCAGAAGGAAAAGAATATGACGCCAACGCCCGAAGCGATGATAGACATGGTCAAGCGCAGTATCACGGATGCAGATGTGCAGGTGCGGTTGTTTTCCGGCGATGACCATTTTGAAATGGAAGTCGTATCTGCCTCGTTCGCCGGCAAATCCAGAGTGGCGCAACATCAGATGGTGTATGCTGCACTCGGTGAGCATATGAAAGCGGCCATCCATGCGCTGGCCTTGAAAACATCAGTTCCCACGGAGTAAATAATGAGTGATCCTATCTTGAAGCAGATTGATGAAACAGTAAAAAATCATGAGGTGGTCCTGTTTATGAAGGGCACGCCCGAGTTTCCCCAATGTGGCTTTTCGCAACGAGTTTCAGCAATTTTGACCGACTACGATCTGCCCTTTGTGTCGGTCAATGTACTGCTCAATGAAAACGTCCGTGAGGGTATCAAGGAATATTCAGACTGGCCGACTATTCCGCAATTGTATGTAAAATCAGAGTTTGTCGGTGGCTGTGACATCGTCTGTGAAATGCATGAATCCGGCGAACTGAAAGAATTACTGGCACCGTTGAAAAAAGAAGCGTAAACTAAGCTCTGTAGCGTCATTTTTGCATCGGGTTTTGCCGTGCAACAATGGCACACACCTGCTACAACAAGGATGTTGATGCTGTTTGATGTTGTTTCGGTTTCTATCTCTTTATTTTCCTGCACACGCGGTTTTGCGCCGCATCAGCATCCCCGCAACCAAAAAACAGCCATGATCATTGCGTTAGCCACCTGATGGAAACCACCCTTTCCCATAGGCTCGGTCAACGTCTGGCCCTGACACCGCAATTGACCCAGAGCCTGAAAGTGCTGTCGATGAATTGCATGGAGCTGGAAAATTATCTGGAAGAATCCCTTGAATCCAATCCCATGCTGGAAATGGATTTCAGTGCTGCATCAGCCAGTGAACCGAGCAATCAGGATCATGCTCTGGAAGTGGCCGAACAGGAGCGCTGGAAAGAGGCGGGTGATAACCGTTGGGAAAACATGTATGCCTCATCGAGCCGGGATGCAGGCAGGGATGGCTTTAATGAGCGGGAACAATTGTGGCAGGAAGATGTTAGTCTGAGCGATACCCTGCATGAGCAGGTGGATCGCCAACCCATGCCGGAAACTGATCGCCAGCTGGCCCATATCCTCATTGATTCACTCGATGATGATGGTTATTTTCGAGCCGCCCCGGCTGAGTTTGCAGCAGAAATTTCCGATCAGCTTGAAACAGACGCAGGCCGAGTCGAATATGTGGTTGAACATATTATTCAACAATTGGAACCAGCCGGTTTTGGCGCTCGGGATCTGACTGAATGTTTGTTGCTGCAACTCGATGGCGAGCAGGAGGTTGATGCCTGTATTATGCGCTTGCTGCTGCATTTCCCCGACTGCTTGCAGGAATCCGATGAAAAACTGGCCAAAGAGGCTGAATATAGTGTCGAAATGATCCGTCAGGCCAGAGTGCGCATGCGACGGCTGGATCCATTCCCTGGGCACGGCCTGCATGGCGATAATAATTTTTATATTCGGCCCGAGATTATTTTCAGACGCAATACGGATAATAGCATTGAAGTGGATATTCCGGGCACCGGCTGGCAAGGGATTAGTTTGAACGAACGCTGGAAAAAACAGCAATGGCAGGGCAAGGACAAGGAGTTTATGTCGCAGGCCATGAAAGAAGCAAAATGGCTGCTGCATGCGCTGGATCAGCGCAGTGAAACACTGATGAAAGTGGCTCTGTGTCTGGCTCAGCGCCAGCGTGCTTTTCTGGAGTATGGCGTGCTGGGCCTGAAACCGTTGACCTTGCAGGATGTGGCCGAAGATGTCGGCCTGCACGAATCGACCATTTCACGGGTGACCAACGGCAAATATGCTGACACGCCGATTGGTCTGATTGAACTCAGACGTTTTTTTTCGGCTGGACTGCCTACACGCGGCGGTGGCATGATTTCCGTTTATCGGGTGCAGCAACGGGTAAAAGCGCTGATTGATTCCGAACCGGCAGTGCGCCCGATTTCGGATCAGGCGATTGCAGATCGGCTGCAGGCTGAAGGCATTGAGATTGCCCGCAGAACTGTGGCCAAGTATCGAGAACAGTTGGGGCTGCCGCCAAGCAGCCAGCGGCGGCGTGCCGCAAAATCACGCTAAAGATACTCTGAAAATATCAGAGTATCACATAAAAACCGGAGGTAACACCTATGCAAGTATCCATCACAGGGCGTCATGTTGAACTCACAGATCCGCTGAAAGCGTATGTCAGCGACAAGCTGCAACATTTGAAACATTCGTTTGATCATGTTTTGGATGTCCACGTTGTGCTTTCGGTCGAGAAGTTTCGGCAACGCTGTGAGGTGAGCATGCAGGCCAATGGTATCAACATCCATGGTACGCATGAGACAGAGGATATGTATGCATCCATTGACGGGGTAGTCGATAAGCTGAATCGGCAGCTAAAACGTTATCGCGCCAAATTACGCCGTCATCGTAACGTCGCCCAGCAACAGGCGCGCGAAATCAAGGTGTCGCATACGGTACTGGATCTGGCCAATGAACGTGAAGAGTTGGCCGAAGATCATCAGCCGGCGGCATTACGCCATGAGCAGCTGGATGCCAAACCCATGAGCGTCGATGAGGCGGTCATGCAACTGGAGTTGGGTAGTCGTGATCTGCTGTTTTTCACCAATGACCAGTCGGAGCAACTCAATGCAGTATATCGGCGCCCTGATGGTGCGCTCAGCTGGATTGAGCCGGAAACAGCCTGATTAACATGAAATATTATATCATGCTGAAAAAAATCCATGCGCGTTAGGGAGATCGTATGCAATTGTTAACTGTCGAGCATATTCAGCTTGATTCACACGCGGACAGCAAGCGGGCTTTAATTACCGAACTGGCCAGCACTCTGACCTCCATTGATCCGGATGCGGTGATGGAAGTCGTTATGGCCCGCGAACAGCTCGGCAGTACAGGCATTGGTCATGGGGTAGCCATACCGCATGGCCGCATGTCTGATCTGGCGACGCCGATGCTGGCGCTCGGCAGGCACCTTAATGGCGTTGATTTTGAAGCCATTGATGGTAATCCTGTGCATATTGTCGTGCTGTTGCTGGTGCCTGATTCTGATGATCGTCAGCATCTGGAGCTGTTAGCGCAACTAGCCAGAAGCCTGCAGCAGGAAAGTTTCAGGCAACAGATACTGCAGGCCGACAGCCCGGCTACGGTCGTCTCGTTGTTTGCTGATATTGCCAGCCCTGGATAGTGTGAACAGGTTCTGATGCAGCAATCCCGTCGTATCACCATTCGCGAACTGCTAGCCGAACAAGGCAAAGCGGCGAAGATGCGCTTATT
>CAZDFL010000007.1:5473-22112 GCA_964504835.1 uncultured Zetaproteobacteria bacterium | reverse complement strand
GCCGTTTTTGATTTGCGTCTGGCCGCTGTGATTGTTACACGCGGAACACCGCCACCTGATATTATTATCGAGGCGGCCAAACGCACGGATACGCCGCTATTGTTATCGGATTACCCATCCTCCACCTTCATGACCAATATGATGTTGTTTCTGTCACACCGGCTGGCGCCAGTGGTTTTTCAGCATGGTGTTTATATGGATATTTTTGGCCTCGGCGTATTAATTACCGGTGCCAGCGGCATCGGTAAGAGTGAAATCGGTCTGGAACTTATTTCGCGAGGTCACCGCCTGATCGCCGATGATATGGTTGAATTTTCCCGCGAAAGCCCGGAAGTGGCAGTCGGGCGAAGCCCCGATGCATTGCGCTACCATATGGAAATTCGCGGGCTCGGCATACTCAATATTCGTGATCTGTATGGCGCAGCTGCTATTACCGATACCAAGCGCTTGAGTCTGGTGGTGGAACTGGTGCCCTGGGATCAAGTGGCACCGGAAGATCGGGTGCTGGGTGAAGAAAGTGAGACCAATATTCTGGATGTGCTGATTCCGCGTGTGCCAGTCCCCATTCGTTCAGGCCGTTCGCTGGCTGTGCTGGTCGAAGTGGCGACCCGCAATCAATTGCTCAAGCAGCGGGGTATTCATAGCGGTGAAGATTTTGTGCAATCATTACAAAACAGAATCGAGCAGGGTCAGTAGCGTGCCGCGGCAAGGGGCGCGACAACCATGCTATTAATCAGCGGGCTGTCCGGGGCGGGCAAAAGTACGGTGCTGCATGCGTTGGAAGATGCCGGTTTCTTCTGCACTGATAATCTGCCGCTGGAAATGTTGCAGGACTGGGCGGTCAGCATGCAGGGGCGCAAACAGCCTGCGGCTGTGTGTGTGGATGCGCGCAGCGGCTTTACTGCCCATGCGATTAAAGCCGTTATTGAAGATATGCGTGCAAGCGATGATTGGCCCTTGCTGTTTGTGGAAGCCGAAGATGCAGTGTTGCAACGGCGTTTCTCAACGGTCAGACGTCGGCATCCGTTTCCTGGCAGCGATGATTTGATGAATTCGATTCGTCAGGAGCGCGAAGCACTGATGCCGATTCGGGTGATGGCTGATTTGATTCTCGACAGTAGCCATTTAACGCCCTATGAACTGGCCGAAAAAGCTGAACAGTTCTGGGGCCAGCCGGGACAATCGCATGTCAAAATATCCTGCACCATGATGTCCTTCAGCTACAAACAGGGTCTGCCAGACAATGCGGATATTGTATTTGATATGCGATTCTTGCCCAATCCTCATTATCAGACCGGGCTGGCTGAACAGACAGGTCGAGATGAAGATGTCATCTCGTTTTTACAATCCTATCCTGAAGTCGATCAGGCCATGACGCATATTCAACAGTGGCTGGCATTCATCTGGCCCCATTTGCACAAGGAAAGAAAACAATATTTGACACTGGCGCTCGGTTGTAGCGGTGGCCGCCATCGCTCTGTGTATATGGCTGAAGCGCTGGCAACATGGTTACAGCGGCAAGGGCTGGCAGAGCCGATGATTCAACACCGTGAACTGGGCATTGTGCAGCAAGGCGCTACCGAGCAACGCTCCGAAACCCATCAAAGGGATGACGTATTATGATAGGTATCGTGCTGATCGGTCACGCTCGCATCGCCAGCGAAATGCTGGAGGCGCTGCAATATGTGGTTGGCGAGCAACCCTTGATGGAGGCGCTGGATGTTACCCGCGATAGTAGTCCCGAATCATTGTCCGACCGGCTGATGGCAAAAATCCAACACTGTGATGTCGGTCAGGGCGTGCTATTGCTGGCCGATATGTTTGGTGGTACGCCGTGTAATGTGGCTATGGGTTGTTTGCAGGCCGGTTGCGTTGAGGTGGTATCCGGCTTTAATTTGCCACTGCTGATCAAGGCTGCCACCTTGCGCCATCATATCAGCAGTGTCCCGGAACTGGCTCAACAGGTCGTCAGGGCCGGTCGCCAGTATATTCAGGTAGCCCCTAATATTACGGTCGCAGGGCATGCCGCAGAAGATAACGTTGCCGTAAAACATGCGGATGTCTGAACAGCCAATAAGAATCTGCAACAAGCTCGGTCTGCATGCCCGGGCATCTGCCAAACTGGCTACGGAAGCCAGCCGATTTGAATCGGATATTAAACTGGTCAAGGGTGAGATTGAAGTCAATTGCAAAAGCATCATGGGTATCATGATGCTGGCTGCCTGCAAGGGTACGGATTTGATATTGCGGGCTGAAGGCGATGATGCACATACGGCTCTCGAAGCGATTAAGATTCTGGTGGATGATCGTTTTGGGGAACCCGAATGACGATTAGCTGCGCAACGGATCATCAGCGCGTGGCAGTGCGCAGGGAAGGCCGCGCGGTTGCCTCCAGCGCTGATATTGTCATTGGCCGGGTGCGCAAGCTGTTGCACGGTCACCGACCGGTGCCGGAACGCGCCATTGATCAGGACATGATTGATCAGGAGATCGTTCGCCTGCTGGCGGCAATTGATGCAGCCGTTCAAAGCATTGATGTAGAGCGCAATCATTTGCTCGGCGCAGGCAGCAGCGATCCACTGATGATCCTCGATTCCCACCGCATGCTGATCGTTGATCCTGAGCTGCTGGATAAATCCAGCGCCCGCATTCGCGACGATTGTATCAATGCCGAATGGGCGCTACGGCAAGAGTTGGATGCCATCCAGCGTATGTTTGCACAGATTGACGATGAATATCTGCGCAATCGCAAGGTTGATATCGAACATGCAGGCAGACGCATCCTCGATCATCTGATGGGAAATGCTGCCCAATCGAATGAGATAAAGCCTTCAAATCAGGGTGATGGTGAGCCCTTGATTTATGTGAGTGACGACTTTTCCGTTTCTGATGTTGTCAGCATGTGGCGGCGTGGCGTATCCGGCATCATTACCGAACTCGGCGGCGCAGATGCCCACAATATCATCGTGGCTCGTGGTATTGGCCTGTCTGCTCTGGTGGGGGCAAGCGGAATTCTGAGCGATATTGAAGATGGTGACAGTATCATTCTCGATGCCGAACAGAATATGTGGATTCTCAATCCGCCGCAAAGCGAACAACTGGCTTATGTGAAACTGAAGGCCGCTATTTCAATCAGCAAGAAGGAACTCGAAGCATTTGCCTGCAAACCCTCATTAAGCGCCAACGGCCATGAATTGAAACTGATGGCCAATATCGAATTCGCCGAAGAGCTGGATATGGCGGATCAGGTTGGCATTGACGGCATCGGTCTGTATCGCAGCGAATTTCTGTTTATCAATGAATCGAGCATGCCGGATGAAAATTATCAAGCCGAACAATATACCCAACTCGTTCGCCGTATGAACGGTAAGCCGGTCATCATGCGCCTGCTCGATATCGGTGGCGACAGGCCATGGCTATACAGCGATTTGGCCGGGCATGAATATGGCGGTGCCAATCCGGCCATGGGTTTGCGCGGTGTGCGTCTGTTATTGCGTAATCCCGAACTGCTAAAAATCCAGCTCTCCGCCATGCTCAGAGCCAGCGATGAAGGTGCTGTTCGGATTCTGGTGCCTATGCTGACCAATAGCGAAGAAATGGAGCAAGTGCGGGATATGGTCGAACAATGCCGGATGCGTCTGGGGCTCAGCCAGAGCGTACCGGTTGGTGCCATGATTGAGGTGCCGGCTGTGGCGCTGATGGCAGCAGAAATGGCCTCCGTCTGTGATTTCTTTTCCATTGGAACCAATGATTTATTGCAGTATACACTGGCCGCCGACCGCAATGATGAAGAGGTTGCCAGTCTGTATCAGTCCGGTCATGGCGCGGTTCGGCAATTGATTGAGATGACTGTATCGGCCGCAAAAAAGGCCGGTATTGCAGTTTCTGTTTGCGGTGAACTGGCCGCTAACCCTGAATGGACGGCCTTCTTTCTCAATCTGGATATGGAATACCTGTCCATGAGTTCGAGTAATATTCTCGCCATTCGCCGTTATCTCAGTCGTTTGAGCTACCAGCCGCCGCTTTAATCCGATAAGTATTTTGCCGAATCAGGCAAAGCCGTTTACCCTTCGCGTCCTTTTAGTTTACAGGCCAAGGAGAGCGACATGCGATACAACTGGAGCGTAGATGAAATCGAGGCGTTATTTGAACTGCCGTTCAATGATTTGATGTTCCGCGCCCAGCAGGTACACCGGACTCATTTCGATGCCAATGAGGTGCAACTCTCCACTCTGCTATCGATCAAAACCGGCGGTTGCCCGGAAGATTGCAAATATTGTCCGCAGAGTTCGCGTTACAATACCGATGTCGAATCCGAGCTGCTGATGAAGAAAGATCAGGTGTTGGCGGCTGCCAGGGTCGCCAAAGAGAAGGGCGCATCGCGCTTCTGTATTGGTGCAGCCTGGCGCGAACCCAAAGGTCGCGCTTTTGAACTGGTCTGCGATATGATTTCCGATATCAAGGATATGGATATGGAGGCTTGCGCCACGCTTGGCATGCTATCCCCCGAGCAGGCGGCGCGCCTGAAAGCATCCGGTCTGGATTACTACAATCATAATCTCGATTCCGATCCAGACTATTACAAAGAGCTTATTTCCACCCGTACCTATGATGAACGCCTCGACACCCTTAAGCATGTGCGCGCCAACGGCATGAGTATTTGCTGCGGCGGTATTGTCGGCATGGGTGAAACCCGTCGCCATCGGGCCGGACTGGTAGCGCAATTGGCACGCATGAATCCGCATCCGGAATCGGTACCGATCAATATGTTGGTCAAAGTGGAGGGCACGCCGGTGGCCGAAGACGCCCAGTTTGCCGACACCCTCGACAACTTCGAGTTCATCCGCACCATTGCTGTTTCCCGCATCACCATGCCGGGCTCGCATGTGCGCCTCTCCGCCGGACGCGAAACGATGAGCGAAGAGATGCAGTCGCTGTGTTTTCTGGCCGGTGCCAATTCGATATTTTATGGTGAAAAACTACTCACCACCGGCAATCAGGATGCCGAAAATGATCAGCAGCTATTCAAAAAGCTGGGTCTGCGCCCGATGGAAAATCCGGTTCCATCCAGCCGCCGCATGGTGAATGCCTGATTCATTCATTACGCTGCAAATAGGTGCCTGGCTGATTTGTTGAGCAATGAAAAAAATCATGCTGGCGTGTTGTTTCTGTTAGCTGTAATCCGCCCAGAATTCGGTTTGTGAGGTCATATTGCCGATGCGTTCGATCAATGTATCGACTGCATCTTCGTGATCAGCAAAATTCATGCGATCGGTTTGCACAATCAACAGCGGCGCTTCCTGATAATGGAAGAAATACTGATCGTAAGCGCTGATAATCTGTTGCAGATAATCGATTTTCAGTCCGCGCTCCATAGTACGATTGCGGCGGCGGATACGTTCCATAATAACATTCGGTTTGGATTGCAGGTAAATCACCAGATCTGGCCGGTGCAGATCCACCTGTAACAGGCGGGCGACCTGATCGTACAAGGCCAGTTCTTCGTCGGATAGTGTGACGGTGGCGAAGATATGATCCTTGGCAAAGAGATAATCGCTGACCACCCCCTGAGAAAATAAATCCTGCTGATTCAGTGTTTGCCATTGTTTCAGACGCGAGAATAGAAACGACAGTTGTACGGACAGGGCATGGCGGGATGGATCCTGATAAAACAGTTCGATAAAGGGGTTGTCATCGACCTGCTCAAAAAATGCGCTGGAGCCAAGCTTGTCGGCCAGTTTCTGCGTCAGCGTGGTTTTGCCCACGCCAATAGCGCCCTCAATGGCAATATGGCACTGCTTAAGCGGCCGTCCCCGCGCAATAACTCCCTGTTTGATTACCATGCAATCCCCTTTGCCAGCGCCGGTTCCCCAGTCAATAGCAGCGTATTAAGCAGCGCTCTTGCTGTTTTTCCCAAATGTGGATGTTGCCAGTTTGGTGCGATATCGCAAAGGGGGCGCAGCACAAACTGGCGGCTGTGCATATGCGGATGCGGTACGCTTAAACGATTGGTGTTGATGATATCGTCCCCCATGGCAATGATATCCAGATCAAGCGTGCGCGGCCCCCAATGCTCAGCCCGAATGCGGCCATGCTGTGCTTCGATTTGTTGCAAATGATCCAGTAGATCCAGTGGCTCCAGCGCCGATTCAATGGACATGACCGCATTGTAATAATCTGCCTGCCCTGGCGGGCCAAGCGGAGGCGTGCGATACAGCAGGGATGAGGTGCTGACATGAGTCTGCTGCAACTGTCCGATGCTGTTGCGGGCGGAATCAAAGTGGGCAGGAACATCGCCAAGATTACCGCCCAGAGCAATATAGATGGTGTTCATGCCGCAGCAACCGCGCCGCCGCGACGGGGGTCGCCGCTACCCAGCAGCTCGCCATTGGCGGTGCAGCAGATGGCATGTACGCCGCCGAAATAGACGCTTTGCTGTTGCCATGGCTTAAGCTTCCAGCCCAGTTGCATGAGTTGGTCTTTTTCACGTTCAGATAAACAGTCCGGTTCAAAATCAAGCCGGTCACCCTCGTTATGTAAGCGCGGCGCATGCACGGCTGTTTCAATCGATTGCCCCGCCAATAGGCATCGGCTCAGCACTTGCAGGATTGCCCCGCGCAGGCGGTTGGAGCCGCCACTACCTAACACAATTCGGGGGCGACCCTGTTGCAGGAAAATCGATGGTGCCATCATCGAAGGCAGTGTTGCGCCACCGGACAGGGCATGGAAGCCGAGTGGATTGATGTCTTCTTCGCCCAACATGTTATTGAGGTGAATGCCTGCACCGGGTACGACAATGCCCGAGCCTTCGCCATTGCTGCTGGTCAATGAAACGGCCATGCCGTCTTTGTCCACAATGCTGATATGGGTGGTGCTGCCATGCCGGTTGGCCGGTTCTATCAGTGTATCTTCCTGGCTCGCTTGCTGGCGTTGCAGGATCTGGTGCAGGTGAGATTGTAGGGTGTTGCTGTTCAGAATGTCGGTGGCGATATCATCGGCGTGGATATTTTCATCCAGCCCGTCCTGACGCATGCGACTGGCAGCACGCAGCGCTTCAGTCAGCAATACGGGCCAGGGCAGGGGGGAAGTTTCAGCCGATGTGTGCAAACGATCCAGCAGGCAGGCTGAAAATGCCATTAGCAGACCGCCGGATGCGGGTGGTGGGTTGGTCAGCAGCGTGCCGCCAAACATATCCACCGATAAGGGGGCGCGGATCGCGACCTGATCGGCGCGCATATCATCCATGCCGAGCAAGCCGTGTGGGGTGCAGGCTGAAACAATCGCCCGAGCCAAATCGCCCTGATACATCTCGCTAATGCCATCAATGGCAAGCATCTCCAGCGTATTGGCCAGATCCACGTTGCGAAAATAGTCCCCCTCCTTGAGCCAGTTGCCATCGGGGGCATGCAATGATTTGCAGTCAGCACGATTACCTAGAATCGGTTGCAGAAGCTTGATAAATGAGGCTTGTAATTGATTCAGGCAGATGCCATTTCTGGCTGCATCAATGCCGGGAGCCAGTGCTTCACGCAGTGGCAGGGCACCATGCCGACGATGCGCTTCAAACAGCATGGCCAGCAGGGGAGGCGTACCGACCGAAGCCTGACCGATATGAAAGGTTTGCACGCTATCGCCAAAATCAATCGGCACAGCTTTCAGTTCGGTTTCAATGCCTGGCAACTGAGTGCCGCGCGGCATGCGTGAAAAACCATCGTAGAGTATGGCGTTTTGGTTCAGCGGTGCTACCAGCATAAATCCGCCACCACCAGCGGCAGTCAGCACCGGCTCGGCGCAAAAAGACGTGCTCACGGCAGCAATGGCTGCATCCACTGCATTGCCGCCATCGCGCAATATGGCGGCTCCGGCATCTGCCGTAGCGGCATGACCTGCAGCCACCATGCCAGCGCGCCTGTTACTCATGCCTGCTTCTTATGAACGATGAAACCCTTGTTTTTGAACTTGCGATGAAGGGCATTGCGTAATGTTTCAGCCTCGCTGCGTGTTTTTTTTGGGCCGACCCACACCGCATGCAAACCACCGGGTTTGCTGGTGATTACTGACGCCCATCCGCTTCGTTTTAACTGGTCGGCCAGACCCTGTGCGCGCGGGCGTTCATGGAAAGCACCGAGTTGGATATAAAACCCATTCGCAATCGCAGCGTGGTTTTTTACAGGAGGAGATGAGGGTTTTGTTTTTGCGTGTACAACAGGTGGTTTTTTCACAGCTGTCGAATGTGGTTTTAGGTGGGTTTTAAGCTGTGTTTTGTGTTGCTGAGTTGCAGGCGCAGTCAACGTCTGTTTGGCGCCAAGCGATGTTTGCTGTGGGGTGGAAAGATCAAACTCAAACCATTCCGGTCGAGCCGAAGCTAGCAGTACAAGGATCATACAGCTTGCAGCAATGCCCCACGCCATGCGTTGCTCCAGCAGTGATGCTTGCCAGTTAGCTGATTCTGACATCAATCAGGTTGTTTATGAATTGCCGAGAAGATCATCCAGTTTTTCGGCAAACTTACTGTAACGGAACGGTTTTTGCAGGATATTGAATTCCTTGTCCGGGAATCGCTCATGCAAATCTTCAGGGTAACCGGTGACGAACATGATACGCCCCAATATATCGGGGTTGACCTGCTCCAGAGAACTGTAAATTTCATCGCCGGACAAGCGGGGAATACGTACATCCAGCAAAATAACCTGATACTCCTGGCCGCGCGCAGTCAGTTCAAACAGGCTTTGCACCGGATCGCCCATGCTGACGATTTCACCCTCAATGCCTTTTTCAGCCACATAGCGGTTGAGAAAGGCGGATAATATCCCCTGCACTGAATCTTCATCATCAATAATTAGTGTTTTCATGGTTTCATTACTCCTGAGCCGTCGAAACTAATAAACTGTCGGGATTGACGCGGGCATAGTGAAAACGCACACCCCAGTGCAAATGCGGCCCGGTCGCCCGGCCTGTGGCGCCAACTTCGCCAATCTGCTGTCCGGTTTTAATCCAGTCACCTTTTTTTACCGCCGTCGATTGCATATGCGAATAGACGGACACTAGCCCATTTCCATGACCAATAGCTACCGTTTTGCCATTGAGATACATATCAGCTACCAGCAATACGCGTCCGGCCAAGGGCACCTTGATGGGTGTACCGGCAGGTGCTGCGATGTCGATGCCCGAATGTGGCGAGCGCGGCTCACCATTGACGAAACGCTGGGCACCGAATGGCGTCGATACGATGCCTTCGATAGGTTTGCCATGCATGATAATATCCGGATTGGCATCGACCGCTACCTTATAACTGGCTTTCAGAGCTTTCACTTCGGTGCGGATGCGAGTCAGGGTGGCTTTGTCGAACACGGCCATTTTCTTCGAAACTTCGATATGCGAGATGCGAAACACACCTTTCTCGACCAGTAGAAAGTCATTCGCTAGCGTTTGTTTGGGCGTTTTCCACATGATATTATATTTGCCCGGTTTCTTTTTCAAATCGACGCCAATCCAGCCGCGCCATTTACCCTGCCCCAACGCTTTAAGCGGCCAGCTTTTACCAAAACAAGTCACTGCCAAATGCTTGCCTGCGTAGCTTGTTTCCACGCTTACAACATCGCCCTGCGTTGCTTTCCACTCGGTGGCCTGTGCCGGTGCTGCCCAAAGCAGCAGGGATAATGATAATAACAGAGATAATTTCATGCTGTGTTTCCCCTTCCCGATTGGTGGGCATGTTGCCTCAATGCCGCCGCATAGCAAGTGTGATGTGGTTGAAAACGGATTCACTTTACGCGGCTCCCGAATCAGTCACGGCATTGCGAATAAAACCGGGTTCGCCATCCACCAGTCCGGCGCGTTGTTTAAAACGATTTTCAAAATCATCCCAATGTTCGGGAGCAATAGTAAAGCGATTCATGGTGACAAACATAGGTTCTCCTTATTACTGCTCTAAAATCCAGTCGCCAATATCCTTATAGACAGGCATCGGGTCAAATGTGTGGCGTGAGCGCAATGGGTTAAACCAGAAATTTTTGGCAATCAGTTCAAAGTGGTCGCAGGGCAATGTGGCAACATGTTCTCCCCACGTGGCGGACTGGACGGAAACCTGTGCATCATTATCGCCCTCCATCTGTTGAATATAGCGCCCGTGATGACGTACGACCCAGGGATGCTGGGCAACGGGTCGTGCGGCGCTGTAACTGCGATAGATGATATTCGGCTGATCCGGCGTTTGCGCATTAAATGATTCGAGCTTGCTGGTGGTTAAATCGCGGACACCGGCAAACAGGCGATACGGCGAGTAAGCCTTGCAGGCCAGATCGGCGGCAGGGGAACCGTGATGTGGTGTGGACAGAGTAGTCAGGCTGGCAGTTTTATCGGCACCGCCCAGATGCCTAATCCAGTGCCGGGCATCGAGTCCGCCCATAGAATGAGCCAGCAAATGCAGCGGACCGGACTCATTTGCCAATTGTCGAGCCAGCGTATGGGCGCGTTGTTCGATATTGCCGGCCCAGGGCAACGATAGCGTCAGCACACGCAAGCCCATGCTTTCATATAACGGGCGCACGCCCTGAAAATACTCCAGCCATAATACTTTGCGGAATCCGAACAGGCCGTGGATGAGGACGACCGTTGGCATGATTATTTGCGGCTGTGAATGTGCAGCAGTGAGAGTTGCGGAGAGCGTTGTTTGACCACCGGCACGGGATATTCACCGGAGAAACAGGCATCGCAATGCAGGCTGCGTGGTTTGCCGACTGCCCGGTACATGCCCTCAAAACTGACAAAGGCCAGTGAATCGGCACCAATCGCTTTGCGCATGGCTTCGAGATCCATTTGATTGGCCATTAGTTCATCCGCATTCGGTGTATCAACGCCGTAAAAACAGGAGTGTTTGGTTGGCGGGCTGGAAATACGCATATGAATTTCTTTGGCACCGGCAGCGCGTACCATTTCTACAATCTTGCGGCTGGTGGTGCCACGCACAATCGAGTCATCGACCAGAATCACACGCTTGCCTTGAATCAGATTCCGGTTCGGATTGAGCTTTAATTTTACGCCGAAATTGCGAATGGCCTGGCGCGGCTCAATAAAGGTGCGACCGACATAGTGATTGCGAATCAGCCCCATCTGGAACGGAATACCGGCCTCTTCGGCAAAGCCCATGGCCGGTGGTACGCCGGAATCGGGCACAGGAATCACCAGATCGGCATCTATCGGCGACTCTTTGGCTAACTCGACGCCAATCTGATAGCGCGCCTCGTAGACATTGATGCCTTCCAGATTGGAATCAGGGCGGGCAAAATATACATATTCAAAGACACAGAATTTCGGCTTCACCGAGTTGAACGGATGCAGGCTTTCCACACCATTTTTATCAATGATGACCATTTCGCCGGGCTCAACATCGCGTACAAAGGTAGCACCAACCAGATCAAAGGCGCAGGTCTCCGATGCCAGCACCCATGAACCATCGAGTTTACCCAGTACCAGTGGCCGGATGCCATGCCGATCGCGCATGCCGACCAGCCGGTTTTCGACCAGCACCAGCAGTGAAAAAGCGCCGCTTAGTTTGCTGACTGCGCCAGCCAGCCGCTCTTTCATGCTCGATGCCCTGCTTCTGGCCACCAGATGAATCAGTACTTCTGTATCGGAGGTGGACTGGAAAATAGAGCCTTTTTTCTCCAACTGGGTGCGTAGTTCCGGTGCATTGACAATATTGCCGTTGTGGCACATGGCGATGCCGCCGTGGGCATATTCATAGGAAAATGGCTGGCAATTGCGCAGACCCGATTCGCCCGAAGTGGAATAGCGCACATGGCCGATACTGTGTGACCCGGACAGAGTTTTGATGTCTGATTTCTGGAAAATATCCGCCACCAGCCCCATGCCGCGATGGCTATAGAAACTGTGCCCGTCGGTACTGACGATGCCGGCTGATTCCTGGCCGCGATGCTGTTGCGCATACAGGCCGAGGTAGGTCAGATTGGCGGCCTCGGGGTGATTGAATACGCCAAAGACGCCGCATTCATCATGGAAATGGTCATCGGATTCAATATGCATCGTGTCGGACATACTCTCTGGCTGGAGCACTGGCTTATCTCCTGCTGTTATCGATAATGGATTTTAGCGCATTTTTATCTTTGATCGGGATAATATCCTGCAAGCGGGTATTGGTGGCTTGCGGCGAAGGATATTTTGCTCCGCCCTGTCTTGAAAACGGATAACCCTGCGGAATCATGCCGCCCAGCATATTGCCCAGTTCAATAGCGTAAGGCGTGAGCTGGCTTTGTTTGAGCCATGTTGCATTCGGCTTGCTATAGGATGTATAAACCAGAAAACAGAGCGCAATCAGCAACATGCCGCGCGCTGCGCCGAAAAATACGCCGAGGGTTCGATCGGTCGCCGTCAGCGCCGCCAAATCCACCAGGCGGCGAATAATGGCACCGACCAAGCCTACGACAATCATGACGATGACAAAGACCAGCGCAAAACCGGCAACATCGGCGCCGGTCGGGTTGGTGATCCACTGGCTGAGAAAATCGCCGGTGCGCCCGGATAAGCGGCTGGCAATCAAAAAGGCTGCGACTAAACCAATCAGCGAAATGATTTCGCGCACAAAGCCGCGCCATAATGATAGCACCATCGACAATCCAACAATGGCAATCAGAATATAATCAACAAAGTTCAAGTCAGTCCTCGGTTCTGTTCAGCGTAACGCGCGTTGTTTGTTTCAAGTTATCGCGCATGGATTTTTTCATGCAAATATTTTCTGTGCTGCTTCGGATAAATGCCTGATGCCGATCAGGCCAAGCGGTGCTTCTGTTGCGCTGCGCATGTTAGCAACGATGTTCGCCTTCTGCACCCTCCCGTGATTTTCAGTCGGCAACAGCAATCGTGTGAAACCCAGATTGGCGGCTTCTCTGGCTCTGACTTCCGGTTGTCCAACCGGGCGAACCTCGCCGGTTAAACCCACTTCTCCGAATACGGCAATATCATCGGGCAGTGCTTTTTCCTGATAGGCCGAAATCATGGCCAGCAGCACCGCCATATCTGCGGCAGGTTCATTGACGCGGGCACCGCCAGCAATATTGATATACACATCATGTTGCGACAGCGGCAAACCAATACGTCGCTGCAGCACCGCAGTGAGCATGGCCACGCGTCCGCTATCGACGCCAACTGCCGAGCGTTTCGGGGTGGCGTAGACCGTTGGCGCAATCAGCGCCTGCACTTCGACCAGCAGCGGACGCGTACCTTCCAGACAGGCCAGCACCACCGAACCGGGTGTGTCTTTGGCGCGTTCGGCCAGAAACAGGCGGGAAGCATCGCGGATACCGATCAGTCCGGCATCGGTCATTTCAAATACGCCGATTTCGCCAGCCGGGCCGAAACGATTTTTGACGGCGCGCAAAATACGGTGGGCATGGCCGCGATCGCCCTCGAAATAAATCACCGCATCGACCATATGTTCGAGCACGCGCGGACCGGCCAGCGCACCTTCCTTGGTGACATGGCCGACCAGAATCAGGGCATGACCATGCTGCTTGGCATTCTGAATCAGATTGGCCGAGCAGTCGCGCACCTGAGATACCGTGCCCGGCGCACTGCTTAAACGATTGCTGACGGTGGTTTGAATCGAATCAATAATTACAGCCGAGGGTTTGATTTTGTCGATAGTGGTCAGCATCGATTCCAGTTCGCAGGCGGATACCAGCAGCAAATCAGGGTGCAGGGCGTGAATGCGTTCACCGCGCAAATGCACCTGATGCACCGATTCCTCACCGGTAATATAGAGCACAGGCCCGGACTGGTTATTTGCGGCCAGTTTTGCGGCTGCCTGCAATAGCACGGTGGATTTACCGATGCCGGGATCGCCGCCAATGAGCACGGCAGAGCCGGGCACCAGCCCACCGCCGAGCACGCGATCGAGTTCATCAATACCGGTGGAGCGACGGGGGCAATCTTTGCCACTGATTTCGGTAATGGATGTTGTGACCAATACCTTGCCTTTAGCAATGGAGCGCGCAGTTGCGGCTTCAATCACCTGCTCGGAGATTGAATTCCAGTCACCACAATCCGGGCATTGTCCGATCCATTTGCGATGTTCAGCGCCGCAGCTTTGGCAGACAAACAGTGATTTAGCCATGCTATTATTCTGAAACCATTTGGCGGCCAGCTTTGATCTTTTCGAATTCCTGTAAGCATTGTTCAGGGTCATCCGAGTGAAACAGAATCAAGCTCTCGAACTCCTCTGAAGTTTCAATACCAATAGCGTTAAAGCATATAGCCATTTTGTTTTCGATTGCTCTGATTACGACTCCTTCAGCACAGAGGGGCAATTCATGCATATAGTGGCCGATCAATATCTCAACCTGGCATTGGTATCCCATAGGCAATGATTGAGAGGTTTGCACCAGAATCCCATTCATGCTTAGGTCGAGTACCATCACATCCATCGGTGCCTTGTTAACAGGCGTTACTCTTGCGGCAATGGATATGTCGGAGCGGATAAATTCTCTGGCATTTTCTCTATCTATCATGTCAAAACATCTCCGGTGTATGTGGCCAAGTGGTTAGGTGCATAGTACTCAATGATGGCTCAATGATTTGCTATATATCCTGATCATCTCAGGCAGGAATCGAGTGAGCGAGCCGCCATACCTTGGGTTAACTTCGAATACTTTTACCTGATCATGAACCAGTTTATAGTTAAAACAGCACAAACCCTCAAATTGCAAGTCATTTAGAATAGATGCGAATGTATTGATTTGAGGGCAAGCGACAACCTTTCCTCCAGTCGCTTTACAGCCCACACCTTTGACAAATAATGCCTTTGTGAAGGTGAATTGAAGCGTTGCATGGAAAGCAATATGACCGCCAACCATCAGGATATGCGTGGTAAACTCATCGTATCCGGCAATGTATTCCTGTCTGTAATAGTCTTCGGAATCAATAAACTTTTTGAAGGTTTTTTCTTCCTTGCGGTTATGGATGATTCGCGAACGTGCGCCGAATTCATCAATGCGTTTTTTTAAGATATAGGGGAATGACGGCGTGCCAGTGATATTCGGGATCATGTGCCCGTACCCCGACGCTATCATAAATTGATTAAACAACATTTTATCGTTGCAGGTTTGTAATGCTGACAGCGGCGGGATAAAACATGTGTTGCCATTGAGCTCAGGATGGTGGTTGATCAGGAAGGCAATGTCAGTCAAATGCTGAGGTACGAGGATGTCAAAATCATGCAGCTCAGCGACATCAAAACTTTTAAAGCATGGTATATAACGCCACCGGCCAAGTGCGCTGCATATATTGTCTCGCCAGCCATACTTGTCGGAGAAAAGTACGCGTTGCCTGCGTAAGAAGCGGTTCATGCCATTGACCTGCTCCAGCCGGTCATTTGTTAAGCTGTTCCAGCCAGCAGTCGGTGAGGTTGAGTTCAGGGCAAATTTTTAGCATGGCCTTGACTGCCTCGCTACGGTTTCGGTACAGGCCGATGCGAACCCGGTGCACTGCCTTGCCTTTGATAAATGCGCTGGATACAAAAGCCTGCCGGGCACCGCTTATTTGAATGCCCGAGGCCATTTTATCTGCGTTGGCGGTGGAATCAAAGGAGCCGAGGTTGATGGTCCATGCGCCTGCCCTGGCTGCTTTCAATACGTTTGTGCTGTTAAGCGAGATTTGACTGGTCGCCTTTGCTCTGCTCCGATGATAGGGGCGAGAGGCTTCGCCTTCATACAGAATCAACCATTTGTCGCTGCTATTCCTGCGTACCAGATAAAGCTGTTTGCGGCTGTTGGCGGCATAGTTGCTGGATTTATACTGTTGTTTGAACGTAACCAGTATGGCTTCGCCTTGCTGGATCGTCTCAGGCCCTCGAAGCACTTTTAAATCCGAAAGTTTAACGCTGATATATTTCTTGCGGCTGTTGACGCGTCGTTTATACGCCGACCACGATGTGAAATCGTGTTTTTTGGTTCTGAAGTCCGGATGGTAATGGCTAAGATAGGCATCCCCATTGCGCGATTCCCAATCCTTGCGCCAGGCGCTGATTGCCAGGCGAATCGAATCTGGAAATCTGGCGTGACTTGCTTTGGTGCTGGCGGCACTGATATGCGCCGTATTGACTGGTTGGCTGGCAGCATGGCTGCTCATAAATGCTTGCAAACGTTTTTCTGCCTGAGCCAGACCAATATCGAAACGTGCTTTTTTTAATTTACGAATATCTCCCGAGACAGCATGGGCATAGTGACCGGCGCGTCGGGCTGCTGCGACCGATTGCTGACGGTATGCCTCCGCCCTGATGACGGCTGCCAAAGGGTTCTTTTTCATATTGACGCTACTGAGAACCCGGATTGCCTCGTTGGTTTTGCCCGCATCCAGCGCCAGTTTGGCCAGTAGTATTTCTCTGTCGCCGCTAGCAAGCGATTGCACACGATTGCTGTCACCGGCTTTGAGTAGCTGATAAGCCTGCTGTTTGCTTATGCTGCCCGGTGCTGCAACTGTTGATTGCCATGGGCTGATGATTGTCATCAAAATAAAAAGAAGTATGGCCATGAGTGTTTGCTGCATCAGTTGATCACCTTGCTGTTGATATGTACTTCCGAGACCGGCTTTTTGGGTTTGATCGGTTTTGCAACGGAATCTGCAG
>CAZDFL010000007.1:0-5373 GCA_964504835.1 uncultured Zetaproteobacteria bacterium | reverse complement strand
TGTACTTCCGAGACCGGCTTTTTGGGTTTGATCGGTTTTGCAACGGAATCTGCAGCAACAGAATGTGCAGAAACAGAATGTTCAGAAACAGAAGGCGCTGCTGTTTTGGTCGTGTTTGAATCTGTATGTGCAGCATTGTTTTTTGGCACAGGTGATGAGGTGATCAGCTTGTCGGTAATGGCATCGAACGATGCGTAAGCCTTGGTGGTTGCATCCTTGGGGATGTTATTGCGCAACCAATGGATCAGATCGCGCCACATGTGCGATATTTGTTGTGCGGACGGCATAATGCCGGCATGCGGTAATTCTGCGGTAATGACCGGAATATCATGCTGGATACCGGCAAAATTTCCCAGCGAGCCGGGGTAAACCCCGATCAGTTTAAGATGCAAATAACCTATATCGCGGGGCCCTTCTGGCGGGCCGTCAAAATCGAGTAGGCCATAAGGGGCATGCACGGATACAATGGCATCGGGCTTGAATTTGCGTATTTCTTCATACAACCATTTGGATTCGGGCTCACTCAGTGGTGCGGTGCCGGGATAACGGCGGGGATCATAGCCTCTGCTTTTCCAGTATGCGGCTGTTTGCCTGTACCAGTCAGGCGATGGCATATTGCGATTGAGATCAACGCCGTTGGCATTGAGACGAACTGACGGGTGATGCAGCAGTAAACCATCCGGGTTGAGTAATGGTGCCACATGCCAGTGAAACATGCCGGAGTGGTATTTATCCAGCGTTTGCATCCATTTAAATACGATGCTGACAGCGGCATATTCATCGCCATGCGTACCACCAATCAGCAGAACTCGCCCGATCGGTTGTCGTTTTTCAGGCAACGGTGGATATTCTTTCATCAGAATAGCTTGATTTTTTACCGAGCGCGCACCGGTGTCTTGCAGTTTTTTGGTCAGACAATCATGAATCGAAACACTGCCCAGTTTATGGCCGATGCGGGTGCATTCTTGCTGTATGGGAGAAGGGGTTTGTCGTTCTGCTGCTGTGACGCTGGTGGCAGTGGGCACCAGCGTCCCCAGCAGGATGGTGGAAACCAGTGTGACGGATTGTCGGCGGAGAAAGGGGTACAATAGCATGGTCGTAACGATAGCTATTGCAGATGAGCCAATCCACTTTTTACTTCAACGACTGCCGGAGTCGTTGGCGATCACGGTTCCAACTCGACTTTAATACACGGATTCCGTACTCTGCGCCGCGTTCACGCACATGGATTTTGTAAGCTGAGAGGTGATCGTAGATGGCGGATACCACGACTGAGACGGCAACCGGGGCGATACTGGCGCTGGCAGACGGGCGTATTTTTCGCGGTGATGCCATGGGCGCAATCGGTAATACGGTGGGTGAAGTCTGCTTTAATACGTCGATGACCGGTTATCAGGAAATTCTCACCGACCCTTCTTACACCGATCAGATTATCACATTTACCTATCCGCATGTCGGTAATGTCGGCATCAACCAGTATGATATGGAATCGGATTCGATTTCAGTGCGTGGTTGCATTGTTCGCGCCCCGGCCCGGATCACTTCGAACTATCGCGCAGAAAGTGGTTTGAATAGCTGGCTGGCGGATCATGGCATTGTCGGTATTGCAGGCATTGATACACGGGCGCTGGTGCGGCATTTGCGTGATAATGGTGCGCAAAATGGTGTGATTGCTTCCGATGGCACAGATGTCGATGCAGCCATCGCGATGGCCGCAGCATGGCCAGGTCTGGATGGTCGCGATCTGGTTGGACAGGCGAGTTGCGACAACATTCATCAATGGCAACAGGGTAGCTACGATCTGGATGCCGCCGCTTACAAAACACCGGCCAGTAACAAGCATGTGGTGGCATTTGATTTTGGCTGTAAACGTAATATTTTCCGAAAACTGGCTGATCGTGGTCTAAACGTAAGCATCGTACCTGCATCCACGCCTGCCGCTGATGTGCTGTCCATGAATCCGGACGGCATCTTTCTCTCCAACGGGCCGGGTGATCCGGCTGCAGTGGGTTATGCGGTAGATACTATCCGTGCATTACTGGATGCGGACACGCCGATTTTTGGCATCTGCATGGGGCATCAGCTATTATCGCAGGCTCTGGGGCTGTCCACCTTCAAACTCAAATTCGGGCATCGCGGCGGCAACCATCCGGTCAAGGATGAAACAACGGGAAAAATCGAGATCACCAGCCAGAATCACGGCTTTGCTGTTGCTGATGAGCATATCCCGGCTCATGTCGAGATCACCCATCGCTCCTTGTTTGATGGTACGATTGAAGGCTTAAAGGTGAAAGATAAACCGGTGTTTTCGGTGCAATACCATCCCGAAGCCAGCCCCGGCCCGCAGGATGCGGATTATTTGTTCGATCGCTTCGTCACCCTTATCAACGGCTGATTCATTGATATCGGCGCATTATTTGCAGCCAATCACAATCAGTTCCACGATATCGTCCCGGTATTCCATCCACGAGTGGCGGGAAACGGGGTTGCCGAACGGGTTGATGATAATCTGAAATTGTCTGAGGCAGGAAAAATCTTCTTCGCGAGGGAACAGCATGCGGATGCTATCCTGTAGCGGATCAGACCAGATAAAACCGTTTTTCAGGCGATAGCCGATCCATACATAGCCTTGCTGCAACAGGCGGGCCGCCAGCGCCTCCGCATCTTCTGGCAAGCTCTGCTCTACATTTAGGGCAAAAACATCCATCATATCTTCATCACCCACATCGCCCATCATATCGTCGATGGTATGGCGCAGGGTGCGTTGTAATTCGTATGAACCCTCGTTTTCCGATGCATACATGTGGAAGCTGGTATGAGCCAGATAGGTGCCGTAAAACTCATCAGGTACGGTGACATGGATTTCCAGCGGGAATTTAAAGCGTTCCAGTTCCTCTTGCAGCAACAGCGCCTGTTCGCGGTTTTCCAGCACCGGGAAAATATCCGGATTGCCGCCTTGCTCATGCACGATGGTGACCAGATGGGACAATACGGTTGCTATGCTGGCATAGGCATGAGCTTGCATATGGCGGGGCCGTGAGAGCAGGATTTTATCAACCCCCTCCACATACGGGCGTAGAAAATTCATATTCGCGAAGTTCCAGGCAATAATGTCAGCTGTAATTCGTTCATTGGCACCGGGCGTTTCATTGCAACGTCGGTGCAGATAGGCCAGTTCATCGGCCAGTTCTGCTTTGTTCAGATCATCAATCAGGGTGACATGGATTTGCTCATACTCTGCCAGCAGACGCTGTAACAGCAGCGGCAAACTGCCAACCCAGCCGGTGATAAGCAGTTTCAGTGTTTTGCCATGTCTGGCCGGTTTGAGTCCGTCCGTGTCCGGCAGGGTGTCGGGTAAAGCCAGGTGGCTCAATCGTTTGACAGTAAAAAATACTTCGGCATGCAGGGCGTTGGCATTGATTGCAATGCCGAGCAAGGAGACAATATTCAACGGCAGCGGTAAATCTTCCAGCATATATAAGGGACGCACCTGTCCGGATTCATCAGCCAGCGCCAGCAGGATGACACCACGCATCATCAAACGCGCTGCCAGCGTGGCAATAGGCATGGAATGGTTGCCATCGGGCAAGCATAAATGGATACACCCATCAATACGTTGGAGCGCTCCCCCCCATTCGCATACTTGCAGGGCGGATTCTTCCGTACGTTCGGGAATCATCAAGCGCTCCATCACCTGATCAAAGTCACGGTAGACCAGAATGTTGCGGAACATATTGGCGCGCACATCCGGCTGTGAGTGGATGACCGTCGGCTTGTTATAGAAATCTTGCGTATCCCAACCGATCTGAAGCATGTGGTGGTGCGAGTCCAGATGCGGGTGTGCCATGCCCGGCGTGGCATAATTCAGGTAGATGTCCGGGTTTGCTTTGCGGATAGCAATCAGCGAAAAGGTTGCCTGGGCCAGCGTATCGGCAGCGCCATGATTGTCGGGAATGGCAATAATCGCCTGACGGGCATGGGCCAGATTGACCCGTTGCAAGGATGCCATCTCTTCCATATCACCCCAGCGATAGGTGGCCCAACTGTGTTCGATTAATTCTGTCGGCATCTTTTCCTCGTGATTGAGGATGACCAGTTTTAGCTTGGAAAAGCTGCGTTCCGAGATGGTTTTGAGCTGCGTAAGGATAAACGGTGAAACCCTGGACCAGCCTAGCATAACCATGTGATTGGTGATGTTGAGCCGCTCATTGCGCAGCTTGGCCATCAGGCCGGATACGATGCTGGCACCAATGCCGATAAAGAAGGCGAAGATGAATACGCCAATGACAACGGCAATGACGGAAAAGACAGCAATTTCGACATTATCCGGGTAATGGACGGAGTTGCCCGGATCAGTAAACAGACGGAAGGAAAACCAGATCGGCGCCAGCATGCCATGATCTTCCGGGTTGTTCATACCGTTAAGGTCATAATCGAAATCTCCCATGGTAAAGTGGCCGATGACGCCACCGCCGATGGAGAGCACGGCGAGCAGCAGCACAATCAGGTTGATCTCCTGCATAAACTGGCCTTCGCGCATCACCTCTTTGAGATTACGAACAATGACCATCCATGGCCGAAGCAACCGAATCAGCCGCAACATCCTCAAGGCTCCACCATAGGGGATAAAAGCGAAGGCAGGCACCATGACAAGGGTAGCAACCAAATCCACGCCCCAGTATAGCCATTCTGCAATCTTGTCGCGCCAGGATTCATGTTTGATATTGCGCATAATCAGGAAGCGAATAGCCAGCTCAACACTGAAGAAAATGATAATCACCCACATCATGGTGTCTTTAGCGAAGAACGACAGCAGGATAATCAACGAAATCAGCATTCCATAGGTGGGGGAATACATCGCACTCTGCAAATCAATATAGCGGAACATGCGCAGGGTGCGCAGCAGATAAATAGCACGTAGCAGTCGTGCAGCCGAAGCATTTTCCGCATCAATGGGAATATTGAAAATTGTAATCAGCAATGATGCAATGCCGATAAGGTCGAGCACGAGAAACAGGGCGTCAATTTTTTGATTCAGTGAGGAGCGGTAAGGGTTGGTGCGGCGCTTGTTGATCATGATGGCGATGCGCAAACCCAGTTCCACACAGAAAAACAGAAACAATGCAGCCGCCAGAATCCGGTTATGACTGAACGACAGCGCAATCAGACCCATCATCAGGAAACCGAAACGCGGATGCATCAGTATCCATTCCATGTGATGATAGAATAGTGGTCGGTCGCTGATGACCGACTTCAGATCACTTTTTTTCATGCTATTGCTCCCTCAATTGAATCAGCAAACCGGTTGTCTGCATTGTCCTTATCATTTGAATGAAACGATAGTCACTGCACTGAGCTGATCTGGCGCGTAAG
>CAZDFL010000006.1:0-26840 GCA_964504835.1 uncultured Zetaproteobacteria bacterium | reverse complement strand
TTTGCAGTAGCTGAATCAATCGTTATACCTAACCTGTCCAGTAGCTCGGGCGTAATCATCTGATCACTGCCAAAGGTGTCTGCGACCACTTCCGTGGCACCGGCCTGATAGAGTTGATAGAGATGCATTTCCTTGCGGGTGCGCACAATAATGGGCAATTCGCTATCGACAGATCGTACCCGAGCAATGATTTTCATGGTGGTATTAAAATCAATCGTGCTGATCACCAGTGCGGATGCACGTTTCAATCCACAGGCGCGTAGCAGAGAAAGACTGCCAGCATCACCGTAGGATACGGGATGTTTTGCCGCTATGCCGCGCTCCACCTGCTCCGGATCCAGATCAATAGCCATGCAAGGGATGCCCGCCTGGCTCAGAAATCCGATGCTATGTCGGCCAATGCGGCCATAGCCGCAGACAATGACGTGATGGTTCAGGGCGCTGGATGCGGCCATGATGCGCTCACTGATTTCCTGGTGGCTGTGTTGCATGGATTGTGGCAACAGCATGGCAGCAATTTTCCCGTTATAGCGAATCATTATGGGAGCCAGCACCATGCTGAACAGCATGGCCGCCAGCACAACCTGCCCGACACCTGGCTCCAGAATTCCGCCTGCCATGGCCATCACCAGAATAGCAAAACCAAATTCACCGCCATGTGCCAGAATCAGGCCAGTGCGCGCAGAAACAGCATTGTTCCAGCTGCCTAACCGGCAAAACAGGGTGATCATGGCACATTTGAGCAGTATCAGCGCCAGCAGCAAAGCCAGCGATTGTAACCAGATGGCGGGCAAACCGGAAATATCGAGCATCATGCCGATTGTGATAAAAAATAAACCCAGCAACAAATCCCTGAATGGTCGAATTTCTGCATCCACCTGATGCCTGAATTCAGTCTCGCTGAGCATCACGCCAGCCAAAAAGGCACCGAGCACAAAGGATAAGCCAATACTGTATGTGATCCAGGCGGAACACAGCACAACCAGCAGTACAGTTAAGGTGAACAGCTCGGCAGAGCGAAATCTGGCCACTTCCCGGAACAGCGGCTTGAGCACCCAGCGCCCGAAGGCAAAAATAAACAACAGCGCCAAAGCGGCCTCGGCCAGCGCAATAATGACGGTCAATAATGACATCTGATCTGTCGCGCCGGTCAGGCTGGCGACCAGAATCAGAAAGGGCGCCACCATCAGATCCTGAAACAGCAGAATTCCCAGGCTGTTGCGGCCATGGCGCGTATGCAGTTCGGCCTGATCGGCCAGTTGTTTGGTAACCAGCGCGGTGGACGACATCGCAATGACACCGCCAAGTACCAGCGCACTTTCGGCATTAAGCCCTAGCAACACTGCGATGCCTGTCGTTACCGCAGCAGTCAGCAAAACCTGAGCGCTACCCAGGCCCAGCACGGTAGCCTTCATGCGCAGCAATAATGGTACGGAAAATTCCAGACCGATGGAAAATAACAGAAACACCACGCCAAACTCGGCAAAGGTTCGGATATGTTCGACATCGCTGACCAGCCCGAATCCGAACGGACCAACGGCCACGCCGACAGCAAGATAAGCCAGTATCGGAGGCAATCGCATGCGCAGGCACATCAGCACAGCCAGCACCGTTGCGGCCAGCATCACCAGCGTATCATTCATGTAACTGTATTCCATCGTATCACCAGCATATGGTGAAAATGAGAAAAATGCAATAATTCAGCGGCCCGCTGTTAGCAACAAATAGGCCTGTCATCCTGGCTTTATGACTGATCTACGGGTGAATTCAGCGAATAACCACAATCTGTACCGTATTGCTCCTAATTGTAAACCGGACTAGAATACTCCGCTATAGAAAGAGGTAGCCATGCTCCGATTAACCAAATTGACGGATTACGGTATTTTGCTGATGACGCGCATGGCGACATCCGGGCAAGAGCGCTTTTCGGCTGCCGAACTGTCGGAAATCACCCATATCCCGATGCCGACGGTCAGCAAGATTCTGCAAATGTTATTGCATGAAGACATGCTTGATTCGGTACGCGGAGCTCACGGCGGTTATCGCCTGACCCGGCCTGCAATCGAGATTAATGTGCGCGATGTGATCAGTGTCTTTGAAGGCTCGATTGCGTTGACCGAATGCAATCTCGATGATGGCGGTTCCTGCGATCAGCACGATGTATGTTCGACCAGCAACAACTGGAAGCGTATCAATCAGGCTGTGCGGCAGGCGCTGGAGGATATCTCGCTGGCCGATATGACCGAAAAAGATTTTGTGCCCGTGTTTCGTTTGCAACGCGGCATTTCAATTGCGCAGGTGCACTGATGAGTGACGTTAAACAAGAGATCAAGCCGGAAGAGTTCGCCGGCCAGGAATATGAGGCCGGATTCGTTACCGATATTGAAACCGATACCTTACCACCCGGTCTGGATGAAGATGTGATTCGCCATATTTCGGCCAAAAAGGATGAACCGGAATGGCTGCTGAACTGGCGTCTGGAAGCATTTCGCCACTGGCTGACCATGACCGAGCCGCACTGGGCGCATGTGCAGTACAAACCCATCGATTTTCAATCCATATCCTATTATTCGGCCCCGAAATCGAAAGATGACGGCCCCAAGAGTCTGGATGAAGTCGATCCGAAATTATTGGAAACATATGAGAAGCTGGGTATTCCCTTGCGCGAGCAGGAATTTCTGGCAGGCGTGGCTGTCGATGCGGTATTTGATTCTGTATCGGTCGCGACGACGTTTAAAGACAAGCTGAAAGAAGTCGGGGTGATCTTCTGCCCGATTTCAGAGGCTGTGCGCGAATATCCGGAACTGGTGCAGCAGTATCTGGGCACGGTGGTGCCGAGCGGCGATAATTTTTATGCCGCACTCAATTCAGCCGTATTTACCGATGGCTCGTTTGTTTACATTCCCAAAGGCGTACGCTGCCCGATGGAGTTATCCACCTATTTCCGCATCAATGCCTTGAACACCGGCCAGTTCGAGCGCACCCTGATTATTGCCGATGAGGGCGCATATGTCTCTTACCTGGAAGGCTGTACTGCCCCGCAGCGCGATGAAAACCAGCTGCATGCCGCAGTGGTGGAACTGGTGTTGCTCGATGATGCCCAGATCAAATATGCCACGGTGCAAAACTGGTATCCGGGTGATGAAAACGGGAAAGGCGGCATCTATAACTTCGTCACCAAACGAGCCGACTGCCGTGGCGACCGCTCTAAAGTGAGCTGGACGCAGGTGGAGACAGGCAGCGCAATTACCTGGAAATATCCGAGTTGTGTGCTGCGTGGTGATGATTCGGTGGGTGAATTTTATTCAGTGGCGCTGACCAAGATGCGTCAGGAAGCCGATACCGGCACCAAGATGATCCATCTTGGCAAACGCACCAAGAGCACGATTGTTTCCAAAGGCATTGCCGCAGGACACGGTCAGCAGGCCTATCGCGGCTTGGTGCATATTGGCAAAGGGGCGGACGGGGCGCGCAATTATACCCAGTGCGATTCCTTATTGATTGGCGACACCTGCGGGGCGCACACCTTCCCGTATGTGGAAGTGAAGAATCCGACTGCCACCATGGAACATGAAGCAACCACCTCAAAAATCGGTGAAGACCAATTGTTTTATTGTCAGAGCCGGGGCATCTCGGAAGAAGATGCAGTGAATATGATCGTCAACGGTTTCTGCAAGGATGTGTTCAACGAACTTCCCATGGAATTCGCCGTAGAAGCCAACAGATTAATGGAAGTCTCTCTCGAAGGGGCAGTAGGGTAAAAAAAGAATTCACCACGAAGATCACGGAGTACACGAAGAAAGACTGTAAATGTTCACCTTCGTGCCCTTCGTGGTAAAAAAAGGTTTTGATTATGTTGAAGATTGAAAATTTACATGCTTCGGTAGCGGGCAAAGAGATACTCAAAGGCATCAACCTGATGGTTGGGGCTGGTGAAGTGCATGCCATTATGGGGCCGAATGGTTCGGGTAAATCCACCTTGGCCAATGTCATTGCCGGACGCGATGGCTATGAGGTCACAGCGGGTTCGGTGACGTATCACGGCAAGGATTTGCTGGCCATGAAGCCGGAAGAACGGGCTTGGGAAGGTGTGTTTCTGGCCTTTCAGTATCCGGTTGAGATTCCTGGTGTGAACAATACCTATATGCTCAAAGCTGGCGTCAATGCCAGACGCAAACATCACGGCGAGCAGGAACTCGATGCCATCGATTTTATGCAACTGGTCAGGGAAAAGGCCAAGCTGGTGGAACTCGATCAATCGTTTTTGTCGCGCGGGGTCAATGAAGGATTCTCGGGCGGCGAGAAAAAACGCAACGAGATTTTCCAGATGGCCGTGCTTGAACCATCGCTGGCGTTGCTCGATGAAACCGATTCCGGGCTGGATATTGATGCGCTGCGCATTGTGGCCCACGGCGTCAATGCGCTGCGGCGTGAAGATCGTTCGATTGTCATGGTTACGCATTATCAGCGTTTACTGGACTATATTGAACCGGATTTCGTACACGTACTGGCCGATGGCAAAATCCTCAAGTCCGGCGATAAAAACCTGGCGCTGGAACTGGAAGAGCGCGGTTATGACTGGGTGAAGGAAGAAGCTGAGCAGGCCGAAACCATATGAGCAATATAGCACTGAATATTGCAGCGCTGCCCGGTAATGCCGGCGTGCAGGCGCTACGTCAGCAAGCCGCCGAGGCCTTTGCGCGCAAAGGCCTGCCCGGACGCCGCGACGAAGACTGGAAATATACCGACATATCTCGACTGACGGCTGTGCTGGGCGAAACATGGTGGCTGCCAACGCCATCTGAAGTTTCCGGGACTGACACAGCCAACATCGAAGGACTGGATGCCTATCGCATCGTCTTTTCGGGCGGCGTATTTCAGCCTGATCAATCCGATATTCCGGACGGCGTGACACTGCAATCACTATCGGCATTGCTGGCGAATGATACGAATGAATCTGCGCATTGCCTGTTTAACCTGGATGAATCCGCGCCGCTAGTGAATGGTTTCCTGGCAGCCAATAGTGCATTGGCTAGCGATGGTCTGTGCGTCTGCATTGGCGCAGATGTCAAACTCAATAAACCCTTGCATGTGGTACATGTCGGCAATAACACGGCGCATGTATTGAACGGCGTGATGCTCGGGAAAGGTGCTGAAGCCACGCTGATTGAGCATTTTAGCGGCAGCGAAAACAGTGCCGCGGGGCTGACTAATATCGCCACCCATGTACGTTTGCAGGATAACGCAGCACTGACCCATTACCGTTTGCAGATGGAAGGCGCCAAACAGTTCCATATTGCTCGCGTCGAAGTCCACCAGGGGCGCGATTCCCGTTATACCCTGCATGCGGTGGAGTTAGGTGCAAACTTGTCGCGCGCCGATATCGTGGTAAATCTGGCTGAAACCGGTGCATCATGTGAACTCAACGGCCTGTTTGTGGCCGCTGCCCGTCAGCACATCGATCACCACACCCGCATCGATCACAACGCACCGCATTGCCGCAGCCGTGAAAAATATCGTACCGTGCTCGATGGCCGGGCGCATGCCGTATTCAACGGCAAGATCGTGGTGGCCGAAGGGGCAGTAAAAACCGACTCGGCCCAGTCGAATGCGAATTTACTGTTATCGAAAAATGCCGAAATCGATACCAAACCGGAGCTGGAAATATATAACGACGATGTAAAATGCGCCCACGGTGTCACCGTCGGACAACTGGATGAAAACCAGCTATTTTATCTGAAATCACGTGGTCTGTCCGAAACCGAAGCACGCCAGTTGCTGACCTTCGCGTTTGCCGCCGAAACGCTGGCCGCGATGGATATCAAGGCCGTACGCCAGTTCATCGAAAAAGAAGCATTCGCCAAACTGCCCAATATGGATGCACTGGAAGGCATGGTTGAATGAAAAGCATTTCACCACGAAGAGCACGAAGTACACGAAGAATTACGTTAAAGGTTTTCCTTCGCGCTCTTCGTGTCCTTCGTGGTAAATAAAAAGGTTCTATGATGTTTGATATTGAAAAAATCCGGGACGATTTCCCGATTCTAAAGCAGGAAATTTACGGTAAGCCGCTGGCTTATCTGGATAACGCGGCAACCACCCAGAAACCGCAGTGCGTGATTGATGCGGTCAATCATTATTACGCCTGTGACAACGCCAATGTACATCGGGGCGTGCATGCGCTGTCCGAACGTGCGACGGCCAATTATGAAGCAGCGCGCCAACGCATTGCCTCATTTTTTAATGCCTCCAGTGAGCGCGAAGTGATTTTCACGCGCGGTACGACTGAAGCCATTAACCTGATTGCAACATCGTGGGGCGGCGCGCATATCAAAGCGGGCGATGAAGTATTGATCACCCATATGGAACACCATTCCAATATCGTGCCGTGGCAGATGCTGTGCGAGCGCGTGGGCGCAACACTGAAAGTGGCTCCGATCAATGAACGTGGTGAATTGATCATGGATGCATTTGAGGCGCTGCTGAGCGAACGTACGAAAATCGTTGGCGTGGTACACATGTCCAATGCGCTGGGCACCATCAACCCGGTTGAAACGATCATCAAAAAAGCTCATGCCATAGGGGCAAAAGTATTGGTGGATGGCGCGCAGGCGGCAGCTCATCTGGCTGTTGATGTGCAGCGGCTTGATTGCGATTTCTACGTCACCAGCGCCCACAAAATGTATGGCCCGACCGGTATCGGCATATTAATTGGCAAGGAAGAAATTCTCGACGCCATGCCACCGTATCAGGGCGGTGGCGATATGATTCTCACCGTCAGCTTTGACAACACCGAATACAACGACATCCCCTATAAATTCGAGGCCGGCACACCGCATATCGCCGGTGCCATCGGCTTCGGCAAAGCCATTGAATATATCGAATCCATCGGTTTTGATGCGATTGGCAAACGTGAAAAAACACTCTTGGCTTACGCCACCGCCAAAGCGGAAGCATTCGACGGCCTGCGCCAGATTGGTACGGCAGCAGAAAAAGCCTGCGTACTGTCATTCGTACTGGATCAAGTGCATCCGCATGATCTGGGCACGATTGTCGATCGTGAAGGCGTCGCCATTCGCGCCGGCCATCACTGCGCCATGCCGGTGATGCAATTCTTCAAGGTACCAGCGACAGCGCGCGCTTCGTTCTCGCTTTATAACACCGAAGCGGAAGTGGATGCGCTGTTTGTAGCTCTGGAAAAAGCAAAAGCGATTTTCGCATGATGATTCACCACGAAGAACACGAAGAGCACGAAGGTTACTTTTTAAGGTTTTCTTCGTGCTCTTCGCGCCCTTCGTGGTAAAAAAGGGTTTAAACAATGTTTGATTTAAGAGATTTATATTTACAGGTGATCGTCGATCACAATAAGGCACCGCGTAATTTTGGCAAGCTGGCGCATTTTAATCATGAAGCCGATGGCTATAATCCACTCTGTGGCGATAAGCTGCATGTCTATCTGGATGTAAATGACGATGGTATTATTGACGATGTGTCGTTCGAGGGCGAGGGCTGTGCCATTTCGGTGGCTTCGGCATCGCTGATGACTGAAGCGGTCAAAGGCACGCCATTATCGGAATTCACACAGAAATTCGAACAATTCCAGCATATGGTGACATCCGATCTGGCCGAAGCACCGGATGAGGAAGCGCTCGGCAAGCTGGCTGTGCTGGCAGGTGTTCGTGAATTCCCCAGCCGCATCAAATGCGCCGTATTGTGCTGGCATACTTTGAAATCCGCCGTGACCGATTCGCATAACGTGGCGAAAACAGAATGAACAGCGCAGGCGATACAGTCACGACCACCCGCGATGTCGATGCGATTCTGATTCCGCTCGGCACGCCGGTCACCATTCCAGCCGGGGCCATGGTGATGATTACCCAGGAGTTGGGCGGCACTTATACAGTTAGCGTTTCGGGCAATCTGGCTCGTATCGAGGGCAAGGATGCCGATGCGCTGGGGCTCGGTGAAAGCAGCGAAGCAGTTGAAGAAAAAGTGATTGAGCAAGCACCTGTCAGCTCAGGCCCGGTGGAAGAACAGGCCATCTGGGATGTGTTAAAAACCTGTTATGACCCGGAGATCCCTGTCAATATCGTTGATTTGGGACTGGTTTACGATGTGCATGTGGTAGAAAATGATGCAGGTGCCAATCATGTCGATATCACCATGACCCTGACTGCCCCCGGCTGCGGCATGGGGCCGTTTATTGTCGATGATGTGCGCGCCAAAACATTGAGCGTGGAGCATGTCGGCGATGTGGAAGTGGATCTGGTGTTCGATCCGGTTTGGGATCGTTCCATGATGAGCGATGAAGCGCGCTTGCAACTGGGCATGTTTTAAAGTGGCTGAATGGATTGATGTTGCACCGGTGAGCGAACTGCCGCCGGGCAGTCGTAAAATCATTAACACGCCATATTGTGAAATCGCCGTATTTAATCTTGATGGCGATTTTTATGCTATTGAAGATGTGTGCACGCATGACGGTGGCGAACTGGCCAGCGGCGTCTGCGAGGGCGATCAGATTATCTGTCCGCGCCACGGCGCCCGTTTCTGTATTCGTGATGGCAAGGCGCTAACGCCGCCTGCCTATGAAGATATTGATACCTTTCCGGTAAGAATCGAAGACAAGATGGTACAAGTCGATATTGCCGACTGATGAGCGTGCAACACACTGAATGCACATCAAAAAAAGCGCCCTGCCTGACTTGCAAACACTATACCATAACCTGGGATAAACGGCTCCCCTACGGTTGCAAAGCATTCGGCTTTAAATCTGCTATAATGCCATGTTATGATGTCCGTAGCGCTTCCAATATCGATTGCCTTCAATACGAAAGCAGAGCAGCGAAGCAGTGAAATGGCAGCATTATTGCTTTTCGTGTAACTTATGAGCATGGATTTTTGGACATGAACTGGCTTTCACATATCAGGCAACGACTGAGCGCCCGCCCGGATAGCGAGCATGAGCAGGCTCTTATCCGCATGCTTTTTGTCGCCCTGATATCCGCATGGCTGTTTTCTTTTGGCATCACCGAGGCGTATATATGGTGTGCTGCATATCTGCTTGTGTCGTTGTTGTTACTAATCTGGATCATTATCTCTCCCGCTATCAATCCGGCCCGCAGAATTGCTGGCGCGGTTGGCGATATGGCCGCCATTTCGAGCGCGCTCTATTTGGGCAACGAATTCGCTGCAATCCTGTTGGCTGTGTATTTATGGGTGATTACCGGCAATGGGTTCAGGTATGGCATTCGATATATGTTGATTGCCACGGTGCTGGCTGGCGGAGGTTTTTCTACGGTTGTCTGGCTGAGTCCATTTTGGCAACAACACATCTGGTTTAGCTCAGCCATTCTGCTGACCATGATCATTGTGCCGCTGTATATGGCCAGTCTTATCAAAAAACTGCACCAGGCTATTGCCCTGGCCGAAGAGGCTAACCACGCCAAATCCCGCTTTATCGCCAATATGAGCCATGAATTACGTACCCCGCTCAATGGTATTATCGGCATGAACGATTTGTCATTGAGCACCAGACAAACCACGGATCAGAAGCACTTTGCCCTTGTAATCAAAGAATCTGCCTATCACCTGCTTGGGCTTATCGAACGCATTCTCGATATGGCGAAAATTGAAGAGGGTAAAATTGACTTGCTCGAAGAAGCCTTTGATTTGCATCAGCTAATGCAAGGCATTGTGGCCATGTTTGAAGGGCAGACCAGTGAAAAAGATATCAGGATGCACCTGCATATTGATCCCGAAGTACCATTTGCATTAATCGGATCTCCCAGACACCTGAAACAGATTCTGATTAATATCATTGGCAATGCGGTAAAATTTACCGAACAAGGCAGCGTCAATATCAGTGTCGAACTGGCAGAAAACTGCACGGATACGCGTCTTGTTTTCACGGTGCGCGACACAGGCATCGGCATAGCTGAATCCGTTCAGGAAAAGATATTTGGACTCTTCACGCAAGCTGATTCATCCATCACACGCAGGTTTGGAGGCACCGGGCTCGGTACCGCCATCGCGAAGGAACTGACAGAGATCATGGGAGGCGCAATCAGTCTGGATAGCGCCGAAGGTCAGGGCAGCATTTTCACGATTACGCTTCCTTTTACACGTCAAAGCAAAATACCCGAAGCACAGGATCTGTCTCAAACAAATATCCTGTTGTTACAAGAGCAGGGACAAGGAGAGCATTTCAACAGCGCGCTGGACAGTTGGGGTGCGCACTACACCGAAATTGAAGATGCAACGATATTATTATCCAGACTGGTGGATGCTCAGTCTATGGGGCAATCGTATGATACTGTCATCGTTGATCGCAATGCATTAAGCTGTAATCCTGAGCTAATTTCGCATGCGATTCGCGATAACCATAAACTATCGGGGCTGAATATTATTCTGTTTGAGCCGAATCAATCCCCGGCCTCCGACCTGCTCATGATTGATGCCGGTTTCTCATCCGTATTGCATAGGCCCGTACAGGCATCGCTGCTGTTTAATGCCTTGCATGTAGCAAGCGTTGCACATCAAAGCGCAGATGTGATTTCCATGGCTGATGTGATAGAAAAAAAACGCGCCTTAAAACCACTCAATATTTTGCTTGCGGAAGATAACCTGGTGAACCAGCAAGTCATGCAGGAAATTCTCAGACGCGCCGGGCATACCGTGGCGATTGCCCAGGATGGAGAAGCAGCCCTCGATGCCCTGTCCGGCGAGCAGACATTCGATTTGGTGCTTCTGGATCTGAATATGCCCAAGATCAGTGGTCTGGATGTACTCAAACAATTCCGTTTTATGGATACCAGCGCCAACATGCCAGTACTGATGCTCAGTGCTGATGCCCTGCCGGATACAATTCATGCATGCATGGAGGCCGGTGCCAATGATTATCTGACCAAACCAATTCATGCCTCGGCCCTGCTGGAAAAAATTTCTTTTTACTCAGAGCAGAATAAGCCAGCCCCAGAAACCCGCAATCTCGCAGCAGACCCCCGGCAAGATGATGGTGATAATGCTGTACTCGATGTAGAAATTATCGATGAACTATTCGGGTTTATTCAGTCCGATGATAAATGCAGGCATTTGATTCAATCTTTTGAAAGCTCTGGCGGCAAGCATTTGGCACAACTCGAAATCACCGGTAAACAACAAAACACCCGTGACTACCTCATAACTATTCATACCCTGAAAGGAAGCGCCAGCGTATTAGGGCTTAAGGGCATCACGTCATTATGCCAAGAGATTGAAGGCATCGGCAACGCCATAAACCCTGTTGAAATGAGCAGGTATTGCATCGAACTGAGGAAAGCGATAAAACTGGGCTGCCAATCCCTGTACGACTATTTGTAATAGTTACCCAACCAAGGTACAGCCGGGGAGGCTTCCCCGGCCTGATTCCATGGCTTTATCTCTGTCACTGCACCGGCTGTATTGGCATCAGTGTTACGCTGCCATTCTGGCTGTCTGTTTTTTCACCAGACGCTCCATCATTCGAAGATCTTTCGCTGTCAGTTGAAGTGCGGCATTCACCCAAACAGTGGTAATGTTCTCCAGCTCATCCCATGTGACCGGATTACAGAATCGTCGTGCATGTCGAACAGCGCAATAGCCATTGTGTAGTCGGGTTCCCCTTTTCAGATAATCATAAACAGCCCTTTCGCCATGACCGTCCTCAGCAAGAATATCTACGACACCCATTTCAAACATCTCCTGAGCGGAATATAATTTACCGCTCAAAATCAGTTTCTCTGCCCGTGACAAGCCTATTTTCCGGGACAGAAAACTCAGCGCTCCCATGCCGGGAAATAAATTGAACAGAATTTCCGGCAAGCCCATTTTGGCACTGCGCTCGGCAATAATCACATCTCCCGACAGCGCAGTTTCAAAACCACCACCGAGCGCATCACCCTGAATCAGCGAGATAACGGATACATTTCTATCCAGCCCGGAATGGAGCTTGTACACAACCTGGATGCAATCCATGGCATAGGCCATTAAATCCATTCGGTTTTTTCTGCGAATTAACTGGCAGAACAGTTCCAGATCGCCACCCAGATTAAAAACTCCGGGCAAGGCAGATGAAGCCACAATGTAGTTGATATGCCCCAGTGAAGGCTGATGCGATAGATCATCCAGCCATGACAAGGTTTCAGCCAATAATAACGGCGTGATACAAGGCCGTGGCGTGTTGTTCATACTATACCAGGCCAGGCCAAGATCATCCTCGTAGTAAATATCCATACTGGAATATTGCTGAATCATTTCGTGCTGACTCGATTTAAGGTTACTATGTTTCGTATGTTCCATCATCTGAAACTCCTTTCGGTTTGAATGTCGGTTTGGATGTCGGTGAAATCATTCCATGCCCGCATCCCTTAAGCTGAACCTGTCGGACAGGGTGCGTCAATTTTTTAACGGCTTACGGTTTTATTTCACACACCGCTCGATTCATCGTCAAATGCTTGTAGAATCCGGCCTATGAGTGGCAAAAATAGTCAATATTCCAGCGCTGCCGCATGGCGTAAGGCAGCCATGCAGCGATCATCTACAATTGGTGCTGCCGAATCCTCCCATCGCGCCGACATTGCGCATGCCCATAATCAGCAGCAAGGCATCAGCAATGCAGACGCGCTGGCTGACCAGCAACTGTATATTCAGGGCAAGATGGATTTGGAAGAATATCAGGACTACCTGCTCTTCAAACATACAAACAATCCCTCCCGATGAACTGACTCCATGCCTGAATTCGATCTGTCCCTGTTTATCTATGGTTGCATCATCGGTCTCGGTGCCGGTGCAATTGCCGGCATGCTGGCCGGGCTGGCGGGCGTTGGCGGCGGCTTGATTTATATGCCTGTATTTTATGCCACCATGCCAGGCAATACTGATGGTGTGGCGGTGCACGTCTTTGCCAGTCTGGTCGCTGTGATTATCACCGGATTTTTTTCCACCCGCGCCCACTCGCATCTCGGCCATATCGACCATCACTATGCAAAACGATTACTGCCCGGCCTCGTTATCGGTGCGGGTTTGGGATTATGGTGCACATTACGCTTGCCCGAAATATGGGTGTTACTGGCGCTGGCGGGACTGGACGCATGGATTGCATTTGATTATGGCTGCAAAGCACAACGCTTATTGGCAGCTCATCAATCCCGACTGATCCTATTCTCCGGCCCCATCGGTTTTGTC
This sequence comes from uncultured Zetaproteobacteria bacterium, assembly GCA_964504835.1. Lineage (GTDB taxonomy): Bacteria > Pseudomonadota > Zetaproteobacteria > Mariprofundales > Mariprofundaceae > Mariprofundus. The sequence goes on along the minus strand of CAZDFL010000006.1, from coordinate 13,640 downwards.
TCCGGCACGCTCGGCATTGGCGGAGGAACTATGCTGGTGCCGTTGTTGCGCCGCTTTGGCGCCTTACGTTTTGCTGTAGGCACATCAGCGCTGTGCGGTCTGGTCATGGCGCTCGGTGCGGTAGCTGTCAATCTACTACTGGAGAATAGTTGGCACGATATGCTGGCAAGCCAGTTCTCGTTTCTGACCGGCGCATGGCTGGGCATAGCTCTGATCTTGCCCAACAGCTCTGGCTGGTCAGCACGCCTGCATGAGCGCTTGTCAGAACAAACAACACAGATAGCGCTTAAAGCTGTATTTTCAGCACTCTCAGCCGGATTGATCATCGCAGCCATGCTGTTGCCGACCTGATCGGATCAGGCCAGCGGGCTACCCGGTCGCTGCCACGGAATAGCATCCTGAGATTCAATCGCCACACGCATCACCAGTCCGAGCGCAGCCAGCATGGTGACTAATGCTGAACCACCGTAACTGATAAATGGCAAAGGCAGACCGACAACCGGAAAGATGCCGGATACCATGCCGATATTGACGGTAATATACAGTGTGAAAATTGCCGCGATACCAATGCACAGCATTGATGCAAAGCGGTTATGGGCGCGGTGAGCTATAAACAGAATGCGGAAAATCAGCACTGCATATAGTATCAGCAGCAAAACAACGGCAATAAACCCGCCTTCTTCCGCCAGCACCGAGAAAATAAAATCGGTATGTTGCTCAGGTAAAAAATGCAGCCTTGCCTGCGTGCCCTGCAAAAAACCTTTGCCGAACAAACCACCCGAACCAATCGCAATGGTGGATTGAATCACATGATAACCGGCACCCAGCGGATCGGATTGCGGATCCAGCAAGGTGAGTACACGTTGTTTCTGATAATCATGCATGAAATGCCATAACACAGGTAGCGAAGCAATGCCGGTGGCAATGGCAAACATAAGCAGGCGCCATGGTAATCCTGCTGCAATAATCATGGCCGTAGCAGCAAACAGCAATACCAGCGTGGTACCCAGATCGGGTTGAATAATGATCAGCCCGGCCGGCACAACAGCCATAAGCAATGGCGCGGTGATTTCAATCAGGCCTCTGGCTTCACGGCTGGCGAACCAATTGGCCAGCACAAACACAAGCGCCCATTTCATAATCTCGGAGGGTTGAATGTTGGCAATACCCAAATCAAGCCAGCGCCGCGCGCCCATATGCACATCACCGATAATCGGGACAAGCGCCAGCAACAGCAAGGCGATGCCATACATCGGCCAGCAAGCCAGCCCCAGCACGCGCAGCGGCACAAAACAAAGCGTAAACAGCGCCACCAAACCGACAGACCAGAAAACTGCCTGCTTATGCCACAAGCCGGTATCGCCCTGATGCACCGCAGCGAAAAGCACGATCATGCCGAGCACGGCCAGACTGAGCAGGCTGGCCAGCAAAATCCAGTCGAGTCCGCGAAGTATGCGCATCATGGCGACTTCACCTCGGTGCTTGCTGCCTCTTTCTTCGCCATGGCGTTTATTACTGCCGCAGCGACGGGGCCAGCTGCACTGCCACCATGGCCGCCATGTTCAACAAATACGGCGATGGCGATTTTCGGGTGTTTATACGGCGCATAACCCATGAACCATGCATGATCCTTGTGCCGACGCAGCAGCTCTTCTTTGCTAATGCTCTGGTCAATTCCACGGTATATTTTGACCACCTGAGCAGTGCCCGTTTTACCGGCTGCCGTCCACGCCGCATGAAACAGAACCCGGTGCGCCGTACCATGAGGATCACGCACGACATCCCGCATCGCTTGTTGAATCTTGAGTAAATCAGCGGGTTTCACATCGGCCTGATGCAATATCTCGGCAGGACGATTGGCCAACAACTGAGGCTTGAGCACCTTGCCGCCATTGGCAATGGCGGCGGCCAACCGTGCAATTTGCAACGGCGTGGTGGTCAGCGAACCCTGACCAATGGCTGTAATCATCGTTTCGCCCCGGAACCATTTCTTTCGTTTGGAATGGCTGCTTTTAATGGCCGCCATCATATACGGGCTATGAGTTGGAATAATGCCACGCGCTTCCGGCGGCAAGGCTATTTGCGTCTTTTCGCCCAGCCCCCAGTCACTGGCCACATCGGAAATAGCAGCCATACCCAGTTGATCGCCCAGCTTATAAAAATAGACATCGCACGATTGAATCAGCGCTTTGTGTAACGATACTTTGCCATGTCCCCAGTGCTTCCAGCAATGCAGCTTTCTGTCGGCCAGTTCCAGGTAACCGGGGCATGTGGTACTGCCTCTGGCCAAACGCACACCATGTTTCAGGCCAGCCAACGCGGTAATCAGTTTGAATGTGGAGGCAGGCGGATAAGCGGCCTGAGTAGCACGATTCAATAATGGTTTTTCCGGATTCGTCAGCCATGATTGCCATTGTTGGGATTCCAAACCGGTGATAAACCGGTTGGTGTCATAACCGGGTTTGCTGAGCATGGCAATAATACCGCCGGTATTCACATCCATGACCACCACCGCGCCGGTACGCTCGCCCAGTGCATCGGAAGCCGCCTGTTGTACATCCACATCCAGCGCCAACTGAATCTGCTCGCCCATCACCGGCGGCGTTCGATTGATCACAGCGACACGCCTGCCACGCGAATCCACTTCTTCGCGCTGATGACCCGGATGCCCATGCAGGGTGCTCTCGAATGACTTTTCCACCCCGGTTCGGCCAATAAATTCAGTGGGTAAAAAACCGGCATCCATATCGCTTTCTCTGGCCAGCGACAAATACCCGATCAGATGCGAGGTAAGCTCGGAGTACGGATATAAGCGATAGCTGGCTGATGTGACATCCACGCCGGGGAAATGATGTAGTCTGGCCGTCAGCGGAGCAACCTGTTGCCACTGCAATTTATCATCCAGCAGCACCGGGCGATCCGGTCGCCGTGCCCGCTTGATTCGTTTACGAATCAAGCGACGTTTGGCAGGCGTCCAGGCCAACATATCAGCCAATCGGCTCAACGTCTGCTCTATATGCTCGACATGTTCCGGAATCAACGATACGCGGTAGGCAATGCGATTGCTTGCCAGTTTCTTGCCATAGGCATCGGTAATCTCACCACGAACCGGTAGAATCGGCACCAGGTTCAGCCGGTTCTGCTCCGATTGCAGCATGTATTTATCATGTTCAAACCATTGCAAGCGCATGATCTGAAACAACAACAGACCCAGCAACAACGGTATGACCACATAAAAGAACAGCATGCGCACATCAAAGCGATGGCGTATTTCAAGCGACTTGTTGCGCATATCGCCTCGTCAGCAGGTGCCAGATCGGAATACACAGGCATAAGGTCAGCAGAGCCGCCGATAGCCCCCATCCCGGCCACAACAGGGACAGCACTGCCACCAGCATCAAGGCCAGACGCTGCGGCAATCCGATGCCGAGATGTTGATCCAGATAAATCATGGCCAGCGGAAATAGCGCCATAACAAGAAAGCTGAAACTGAACGACCAATATAGCACCACATCATGAACCAGCACGCCGGGCAATACCCACACCCAGTTATGCCGATGCGCCAACAGGCTGGCCAATAACAACGCCAGTGCCCAGTCCGGTTGCATCAGCGTGCTGGCAAAAGCCAGATTCAGACTGAGCCCAAGCAGCGCCAGCAGCGCAATCGTCAGGGCAATCATGGCGAATCGTGCAACTGTGATGCAACAGCCAGCCAGTTATCACGCTGCCAATGGGCTGTCGGCTGGGCCACAATACGCACAAACAACTGACCTGGAATGGGTTGAACATCTGTGATACGGGCAACAGCAATACCCGGTGGAAACAGCCCGCCTGCGCCACTGGTGTACAATACGTCGCCTGCCCGTGGAGCCTGTTTCAACGGCACGAATTCAATCGACAAGCCTTCGCCCCGACCACGTGAAATGGCCGCCAGAGCGGTACCCGGAATGGTAACCGGCACGGCCAGTGAAGCATCAAAGATGGTGCGCACCGTAGCATGATTTTTCGAGGTACTGTCGACCACGCCGACCAAACCTTCACTGGACACAATAACATCATCCCGCGACACATCATCGACCTGTAAAACCAGCCGCTGACTCATCAAATCCGGGCTGCGCCCGCGCACTTTGGCAGCATGCCAGCGGTAGCCGGTGATACCGGAAATTTCGAGAATTCTTCTGAGTTGCCGGTTTTCTTCCCGCAGGCTGCTGGCTTCCTGAATCAGCGCGGCCTGCTGCTGGTATTTTTTTTCAAAGGTGAGATATTTACGGTGCAGCGTTTCCTGTTTAGTGAACCACAGATCTGCCGATTGCCACCATTGTACCGGTGCATGCAACACTTCCAGCGCTGGCCACATGGAAAGCATGGCGGCAGAGCCGCTGACAAAACGGGCAGCAGGGTATAGAGCAACAAGCAGAAAAACAGCGATCACCCAAAGCCTGTAGCGACGAGCCAAGAAATTCATAAAGGATAATATTGCGACAGCACGTCATTGCCGGTTCCAGAATGTATCATGCACAGGCCTCGAACCATTGCTTTTCGAGCCATCATTCTTCGAAGAGCACGCCCCGCATCCGATCCAGCTCTTCGAGCACCCGACCGCTACCCAACACCACGCAATCAAGCGGATTCTCGGCTATAGCAACCGGCAAGCCGGTTTCCTCGCGCAGCAATTGGTCCAGCCCGACCAGCAAGGCACCGCCGCCGGTCAGGATAATGCCTTTATCCACAATATCCGCAGCCAGTTCAGGTGGCGTACGTTCCAGACATACTTTAACGCCTTCAATAATGGCATTCACCGATTCGGTTAGCGCTTCGAGAATTTCGGAATCATCGAGCAGCAGATTTTTGGGTACGCCATTGATCAGATCGCGTCCTTTGACTTCCATTTCGCGCCGGGTTTCCTGCGGAAAAGCACTGCCCAGCTGCATTTTTATTTTTTCAGCCGTCGGCGCACCGACCAGCAGACTATACTTGCGACGCAAATGATTGATGATGGATTCATCCATCTTATCGCCACCAACACGCACCGAACGTGAATAAACAATGCCGCCATAAGAAATCACGGCGATTTCACTGGTGCCACCGCCGATATCCACCACCATCGAACCGGAAGCTTCGGTGACCGGCAAATCAGCGCCAATAGCGGCCGCCATGGGCTCTTCAATCAAATAGACTTCGCGCGCACCTGCCGACAGGGCGGATTCCCGAATAGCGCGCCGTTCCACTGGCGTGGAACCATAAGGCACGCAGATCACGATACGCGGATGAATGCCCCAGGTACGATCATGTACCTTGCGAATGAATTGCTTGAGCATTTCCTCGGTGACGACGAAATCGGCAATAACGCCATCTTTGAGTGGACGAATAGCCTGAATACTGTCCGGCGTGCGGCCCAGCATGCGTTTGGCATCCATGCCAACAGCCAGCACCCGCCGATGTTGCCTGCCACCGCCAGTATGAATGGCCACCACAGAGGGTTCATTAAGCACAATGCCTTCGCCGCGCACATAAATCAGCGTATTGGCCGTACCAAGATCAATGGAAATATCACGGGAAAACAACCCGAACAAACGATTTAACATAAAAGAATCCGCCTCCGGAAAGCTGGGTCGGCGAAGCTAGTGGCAGAACCCTGACAGGTAAAGCAACAAGCGTTGCTCAATTTCACCGAGCCTCAGATTGATCACTCGCCAATCAGGTGCAAAAATACCCGCCTGTTTCTGACATGGGAATGATGTTCATACAGGCAAACCGCCTGCCATGGCCCCAAAACAGGCCGCCCGCCCTGAACCGGAATACTCAGAGATAGATTTGTCAACGCCATACGCGTGTGATCATGCGCATCGCCGGTCTCATTGACATGTGTGGCGGATTGTTCGTGTTCATCCGGCGCTGCATGGGTAATGATAATTTCCATATCATGCAGCCTCTCGGGGTTGGTATTTTCCTGAATACTCAACGAGCAACCGATATCCTTGAGAAACACTGTGATTAGCCCGGTTAGCATGCCGCTTGCATGCACCCGTTTTTTTATCTCAGGCGTAAAATCAGTAAAACCATGACTGCGGCATGGCACGGTAAGGGTATGCTGGATCTGTTTCATAGCTAGGGGGTGTCCTTAATTATTCTGATAGTCCTGCCAGCGTTCATTTTCCATCCAGCAAGGCGGCGCGAACGACGTATGGTTGTTCCATATAAGCGAGCGGCAACGCTGCTGGGTGGAAAATGAGCACTGGCCCTTCGGGTTGCACCTGAAAAAACGACATACAGCGTTGTTCGTCGCTCATTTGGAAACACCAAACCTCTCTCCTCTCGCCTTGTCTGGCGCTTTTTCAGGTGCAACAGGGCTGTCAGAATAATTGAGAACACCCCCTAATCCCCTTCTTCAAACTCAACCCATACCGGAGCATGGTCACTGGGACGCTCTAACGCCCGGTAATGCTTGGCAACACCAGCGCTCAGCGGATTTAATGCGGGGCTAGACAAGACGTGATCAATGCGAATACCCCACTGACGCCGGAATGCATTCATGCGATAATCCCACCAGCTATGCATCGGCTCATCTGGATGTATTGATCTGAGCGTATCGGTCAGTCCGAAATCCAGCAGGGACTGAAACCATTCACGTTCAGCTGTCGAGCACATGATTTTCTCATGCCAGCGACCCGGATCGTGAATATCGCAATCAGCAGGTGCGATATTAAAATCACCCAGCACAATCAACTTTTCATGCTGCGCCAGTTCAGTTTTCAGATAGGTGCGAAAAGCCTGCAACCAACGGAATTTATAAGCGTATTTATCTGATCCAACCGCTTGCCCGTTGGGAATATACACATTGATAATACGTACGGAATCCACGCTTGCGGCCAGCAAGCGCCGCTGTGGATCATCCAGTTCAGGGACGTCTGTGATGATATCTGTGGCTGGCTGGCGACTTAACAGACAAACGCCATTATACGTTTTCTGACCGGCAAACACGGCCTGATAACCGGCTGCATGGATGGCTTCGAGTGGAAATTTATCATCGGTGAGTTTTATTTCCTGCAAAGCCAGCACATCCGGCAGCTCCTGCTCAAGAAAGGATAACACATGCGGCAGGCGCACATTCAGGGAGTTTACATTCCAGCTAACGATTTTCATCAGCCGATCATGACCGAGCTTGGCCGTTGCCTCAAGCGGCTGTGTCTGCGGATAGTTAATCACAAAGGCATCGCTCTCCAGCGCCAGCTTACAGGGCATGACACCATTCGTGAGGGGTAAGGGGAAATGTGTGTTTTCACCCCACTCTTCTACGCATGCCCGACCTGATCGGATAACTGGCTTCGTTCAATGCCCATGCAGCGCGCCCCGAAATCCCAGCGGCTGGCGGGCGGTTCGTGAAACACGATATGAGAGCTGGCCGGAGCGATTAACCAGTCGTTGCCCGACAACTCGCTTTCCAGTTGGCCTGCGTGCCAGCCTGCATAACCGAGAATCAACATAAAATGCTCCGGCCCCTCGCCGTGCCCCAAATCTTCCAGCACATCGCGCGATGCGGTCAGGTGCAATTCCGGGGTAATCTGCATGGTCGATTCGTAAACATGCCAGCCATCGTGCAACACAAAACCTCTGAAATCATCCACCGGCCCGCCTTCAAACACAGCAGGAAGCCATGCCGATGTTTCCGAAGAGGCGTTCATATCTATGCCCAGATCATCCAGCACCTCATCGATGCCAATCTCTCTTGGCCGATTAATAATCAAGCCCATGCCGCCTTCATCATCATGATGACAAACCAGTATCACAGCATCCCTGAATACAGGATCCTGCAACGAAGGCGATGCCAGCAGAATTTGACCGGCAAGCTGATTAATCTGCACAGATACCTCCTGCGAATGTTTTGGCGACTACGCCGTGCCGCTCATATGCCGCGCCATGGCGATAGCAGCTAATAAACTAGAGCAAGATACGCTGCGCTTGCCCACCCGGTCAAGCGCAGTGCCATGATCAACACTGGTACGGATAAACGGTAATCCCAGCGTCACATTCACAGCCTCCCCGAAACTCAGTGCCTTAATCGGAATCAAAGCCTGATCATGGTAGCAACAGACCATGGCATCATACTGGCTGCGAATAGCGCCTGAAAATACCGTATCGGCGGGTAAAGGATCGCTGACATGAATACCTTGCTCACGCGCCAGCCTGACCGCCGGTGCCAGAATATCGATTTCTTCACGGCCAAAATGTCCCTTCTCGCCAGCATGCGGATTCAGAGCACACAAAGCCAGTCGCGGTGTCTGGATGCCGAAATGGTTACGCAGATCATGCTCGACTATACGCAGACATTTCAGTGTTGCATCCACGCTGAGCGCGTCTGGCACATCGCGCAGCGCCAAATGCGTAGTCAGCAGAGCTACGCGAATCTGATCAGAAGCGAGCATCATCACAAAGTGCGATGAATCATGGATACTTGCGTCGTTCGATGCCTGTGAAGATAGCCAGGCCAGAAATTCGGTATGGCCGGGGAAATTAAAACCGGCGCTGCGCAACACGGCTTTTTCTATCGGACCGGTGACCATTGCCGCCGCCTTTTCAGACAAACATGCTTGTGCAGCCGCTTCAATGCAGCGCACGACGGCTGCCGCAGTTTGCGAACTTGGCTTACCAGCAATGACCGGTTCCGTTTGCTGTGAATCCAGCGGATTCCAGCAGCATAAACCACCGGAATTGGCAGTGGCGGCCACGCTTGCTTCATGCCAATCAGCATATTCATGGATTGGTGCATTGATCCCGATTTTCGCGCCGCGCGCTTGCAACCAGCTTGCCGGTGCAACAACAAGGCTGTGTTTCAGCATGCCCGGCTGGCTTGCATAAACACGCAGAATGCAATCCGGGCCGATACCCGCCGGTTCACCGACAGTAATAAGGATTGGTTTCAAATCGATAACTGTTCCAAAACCAACACCTGTTTACGAACCGGAAATCGCGGTCATTTCCCGGACGATCTTCCAGCCGGATGCGGATTTTTCCATCAATAATAATTTAAAATCATGGCTTTTAAAGCCATCAGCTTCGTAGCTCTGATCAAATTCGATGCGAGCATGACCCTGTTCGAGATGCGAAATTTTTACATTGCTGATGCCGATGCGAATATACTTTTTGCTGGCTATCAACATTTTTCTGTCAGCCTTCCATTCAGCTAGGCTGGCATAGCGTTTGCCCGGATTAAAGTGCCCGGAATAGGCTGCAAAATAGGCTTTTACATTTTGACTACCCCATGCATAACGCCATTGTTCGAGGGCATTTGTCACCTCGGTATCGAGTGCTTTTGTCGGCAGAGGCACCTGCCGGGGGGTTACCGTCTGCCTGGTCGGTTGTTCAACATTTGAATTTGGGCAGCTTTGGTAATTCAGGTGGGCATCAGCGCGCAAGCTGGCGATCCAGCGCGGCACTTGTTCCTGCATTTCCACATCGGTTAGAATCTGGGTGATTTTGTCACGGTTGGCTTGCAGTGAATTGGGATCAACATGCCGTCTGGCGACCAGGCGAATGATATGCAGCCCGAATTTGGTTTCGACCACGCTACTGGTTTCGCCAGCCTGCATGGCAAACACGGCTTTTTCAAATGCCGGCAGCATCGCGCCTTTCTTAAACCAGCCCAGATCACCGCCCCGACTCGAACTGGGGCCCTGCGACACTTCCCTCGCTCTGGTCGCAAAAGCTTCGTCACTGGCATCCTTCATTTCGATGGCAATATCTTCAGCCCGGCCACGAATTTTGGCAGCAGTTTCCTCATCGGCCGCACTCGGTATTTGTAGCAAAATATGGCGTGCATGCGCCTCATCATAGCTTTCTCCCAGCACTTCCGGCTTTTTCCAGCGCTCATTCAATACTTTGAGAATATGGAAACCGGAAGGTGAGCGGATCGGGTCGCTCAAGCCATTGACCGGCAAGTCGAGAGCCGGAGCAAAGCGTTGCGTAATCGCACCTTTGGTAAACCAGCCCATCACACCCTGCTGCTGCCGATCAGGCGACTCTGAATAAATGGCGACCAGCTGGGCAAAATCCTTACCGTCCTCCAATTGCTTGTGAATACTGCGAATTTTGTTGCGTACGCCAGTCAGCAATTCAGGCGTAGGCTCACCGGGAAGGGCAAGAAAAATCTGACCCAGCTGCACCTCCCTTCGGGCCTTGGGCACGGCCAGATATTTTCTATAATACTCCTGAATCGATTCTTCGGAGACTTGCAATTTGCTGCGCACGGCGACATTGATCAGCTTACTGACCAGCAACTGATCGCGCAGATTATCCTTGAATTGTTCAAAATCAACGCCCTGCTGTTTGAGGGCATCCTTAAGCTGCCCCGGCAATAACCCGTTGCTCGACTCCACTTTTTCAATAGCGCTACCCAACTCTTCCTGACCAACGTCCAATCCCAGTTTGCGTGCTTCCTGCAATTGCAGCGTTTTGACAACACGCGCATCCAGTGAGCGCTGATTGATAGCCACGGTAGAAGGTAAAAATGTCGACCCGGACTGGCGCAACTGCATCAGTATATTTTTTGTATCTTGCTGAATTTCATAGCAAGTGATGGCCTCGTTATTAACGATGGCAGCAATACTGTCGAGCGGTTCAGCTCTGGCTGGCAAGGAAATAAGCAGCAACGCAGCCAGCAAAAATGGAAAATGCATGAAGTCTCCTAATGTGAATATCTGACGGGATTCAGATTTAAAAACCGGAAGCAGCCTTCCTGAAAAGCCATGTCACGATCGGGAACCAACGCTACCCAGCCCCTTGAATTCGAGCAATAGACGGAAACCGAAGTTGGCCGCTGTACTGGTTCCGCTTCGCCGGTTCACACGGTATCCTTCAAGGCCCAGCTTCCAGCAAGCGTGATTATATTGCAGGCCAATGGCGGTTTGCTGCGACAGCTTGAGCGCCATATCATATTGCCAGCGCCCTGTAGCTTGCCAGCGCGTATTCAGGCTGGCGCTGGCGTTGATATCGAGCAGCTGAGCCGCAGTCGCATAACGGGCATCGGTAAACTGATAGCCAACATGCACCTGATTGCCCTGCGACACTGTCCAATCCACAGATGATACAATCGTCGCCCAATAACGTTCTGCCGTGTTGTACTGGCCACTGCTGTAAAGGCGTATATTGGAGGCAGGTAGCCAGATCAATTCACCAAGCAGGTTGGAAAATGGGCGTGTGGGAGCGGCTTGCAGGGCGTTATCCACACTTTTCCTTAGCAGGTCGTAGGTGCCACCAGCCCGGACAATCAGCACATCACTAGCAGCATTTTTACCCGATGCTTTAAATTGCAGACGGCTTTCAAGTAGCAAGCTGACCCGGTTGGTTTTTTCGATGCGGTCATAGCCTGAAAAGCGGCTGCCGGAGAGCAGATTGCTCCAGGTCAACAACCCGAAGGCCGAATCAAAATTCGGTAATGCCGACTGATTGGGCGCATCAATATAATCATAACGGGCAATGGGCGAAATGACATGCCGCCATGTACGGTCAGCGCCAAGGTGCTCGAAGTCGGAGCGTATTTGCAGGCTTGCTTCGCCAGTCGTACGAGCGGGCGTCGTATTGCTCAGCGCCGGATTCCCGTTTAGCCAGTAACGCGTATGTTGCGCCCCTCCGGTCAGGGTGGCCGAGATACCCCCACCTGCCAGTTCCCACGGAATTTCAATGTAGGGGTGCAAATTCACCCGCCAGCCATCGACGCCGCTACGGCGATCAAAGCGGGTACTTTGCTGGTCAAAATGGAACAGGGCGTGGGGTGATAGCGCCCACTGAAGATTGCTCTGCAATCGCGGCAAAATTTGCAAGGTCGTTGCATTGCTGGTCAATAGCATATTTTGCTGGTGAATCCCCTGAAGCATCCAGTCGCCTTGTACCCCTCCGTATTGTTTCGAATCAGATTGATTCCCATCAAACTGTAACGATTGTGATAAGGTGGCCAGACTTCGCAGGTAAATCGAACTGATTTCCCCGCCCGTCGCATAATCGGCCAGATAATTATGATCACTGACATGATCAGCCAGCGCATCCAGGCTCAAATCGGCAGGCAGTCGCCAGTGCAGACGGCCCTGCATACGGCTGCGATTCCTGCCAGTCACATTGTCGTTGATAGCGGCAACATCGATAGTCTCTCGGCCCCAGGCAGAAACATGGCGCAGCTCAGTCTCTCCCATAAAACCACGCGCGCTCATCCATCGCGGCGTCAATGTTGCGTCCCAGTTGGCCGATGGCGCAAAATAGTAAGGCAAGGACACTTCTGTGCCACGCCGTTTACCACTACCGACTTTTGGCATCAGCAGGCCTGATTTTCTCTTCAGCGCCTGTTGCCACCATGGCGCGTATAACACCGGCACGCCCCATAACTCAAAACGGCCATGCGTGGCAGTCAGGCTGCCACCCTGCTGATCCAGTACGGCGTGGCTGGCTGCAATACGCCACGATTCCTGATCAATCGGGCAGGAAGAGAACGTCAGTTCTTCTGCTTCAAAGGTTTGATCGTCAATACGTTTTACACGTTCAGCCGTTAAGCGTTCGCCTCCGGGTAATATAATCACAGCCTTGCGCATCGTACCTGTTTGACTGCCAGTGTGCATGATGGCCTGTTCGGCATGGATCATGGCCTTGTCTGATTTAATGATCACATGGCCTTTGGCTTCCAATACATGTTCATTGCTGCGGTATGTCACTTGATCCGCAGTCAGTGTATCGAACTGACGTTTTATGATGACATGGCCGCGCGCAATCACCACGCCATCGGCTGTTCGGCTGATCTCGTCGGCATCAATATCCACCGGCGCAGCAAATGCGCCCGGCGCAATGAACAGCAGCAGCAAACTGATGGTGAGGTTGATGAATACAGAAAAAAAACGATGCGGTCGCGGCATGTGAGGCAAGCTATCCTACAATTTGCATGCGTCCACCATGACCGGTAGCAGCGCAGGGCAATCGCATTAAAATGCAGTTGTCCTCCTATGATGAAACATAATATGGAGTGGGCTTGTCCTTTCTTTGGCGGCAAAGAAAGAACGAAAGAAAGCCGCCTCCGCTATCTCTGCCCTTCGGGTTCCCTCTGAGTCAATATCTCAACGGTCGCGGCTCTGCCGCTTTTCTCCGCTGAAATATTGACTCAGAGGCAGATCTAAAAGGAGGGTTTAAGGCTTTTAACCCCGTTCCAAGATGCGCCGGAGTATTTGTTATTCAATGGGAAAAAGCGAAAAAAGTTTTCGCCCCATTGAATGATAAATACGCAGGGAGAAGCAGGTTGCCGGGCACCTTTCTTTGGTTCGTTTCTTTTGTGCAAAAGAAATGAACATCGTTTGCCAATACCGCTAGCATTATGAGTTCCACACAAACAGTCGAGGCATGGCGCACGCTTTAAATGTCTGAAGTTATTCGTATTTTAATGCGATTGCCCTCGCACTGCCATTACGCCGATCAGTGGCTACCAACATATACATCGCCGGTACGACAAACAGGGTGAACAGCGTGCCGATGGACAGACCGGTAAAGATCACCAGTCCCATCGAATAACGTCCGGCGGCTCCCGCGCCGCTGGCCAGAACCAGCGGCAATACACCGAGCACCATCGCGGCTGTCGTCATCAGAATCGGACGCAGACGCACACCGGATGC